>JBGSVR010000052.1:0-12301 GCA_041752855.1 Thermosynechococcaceae cyanobacterium | reverse complement strand
CAGAATCACCCACAGTGGATAGCGAGGCTGGGTGCGAAAATCTGGGACTTGCTGGAGATGTTCAATCAGGTTCATCGGAGATTCAGTCCATAGCGTTTTCTCTATTTTCTTTTTTCTCTCACCAATAAACCAGCCCTGCTCCCAGGAGGGGATTAATGAATCGGCTTATGGCAAAAACCTCTATGAGAAAAAGACTTTAAGACTTATGTGTACACGGTAGCCCCCCTCCCACTTCCACAAAATCCTAGAGAGCATTACCACCATGAACTTCAAAATCATCACACTTTCCCTAGCCGCCACCCTCAGCTTTGCTCTCCTGAGCAACCAAACCACCCTTCCGGCGCAATCTAAACCCAAAGTCACCGCCCAACCCATACCCCTCTCCCTCCCGTCCACCGCGAGCCATAAATCCTTTCGTCCCAAAGACCGTTCTCAGTCAAAATTACCCTACGGCAGTAGCGATCGCGTCGTCATTGGCACCGACGATCGGGTTCCGGTGCTGACCAGAGCCTATCCCTGGTCAGCCATTGGTCGTATCGAAACCGCCAAAGCAGATGGCTCAGGCTATACCTGCATCGGCACCCTCATTGGCATGGATATTGTCCTCACCAATGCCCATTGCTTAATGGACGAAGTCACCAATCAACCCATCATTGGGCGAAATCAGCCCCCTAATAGCCCAACGCAGATTGTGTTTCAAGCAGGTATGATCAAAGGCGTTGCGTTAGATAGTGCCAGGGTCATTAATTATCGCTATGGCACCAATCAGCCGCTGAAGTTTTTGGGAGAGGACTGGGCGATCCTTAAGCTGGATAAACCCTTAGGAATTATGTATGGCTCCCTTGGTTGGCAAAACCTCGACTTCTCTAATCCAAGGGTGCGGCAAGCCACCCGCGATCAGCTTAACCTGGTGGGTTATGCAAGCGATTTTCCAACCCAGTCCTATAGCGAGTATGGTCAAGGGGGCGATACCGCAGGCATGAATGCCGGATGCAGCATCGAAGGTCTAGAGACGAAGGGAGCCTTTAAGGGGGCGTTACTGCACCGCTGTGATAGCAACCCTGGCGCATCCGGTGGTCCCATCTTTGCCCAATTTAGTGACGGTAATTACTATATTGTGGGGCTACATTCTGGCAGTTCTGCGCTTCGTGAAACCACTCAATTGAGTGACGGTGTGGTTTCTAACGTCATTAACCGTGGTGTTGCAGTCTCTCGGTGGGCTAATGAAGCATTGATTATGAGATAAGCATAGCTATGGCGCATCATCATCGAAGCAACACAGCACGAACTGATGAAGGATAGTAAGACATGACACAAACCCAGCCTGATCGCTTAGACCAACTCGAATCAGTCATTGAGCGAATAGACCGAAACCTAGACACAATCGTGAGCGCTCTAACCGAGATAAAGATTAACGTTGCTCGGATCGATGAGCGTCTTAATGGGATGGACAAGCGGCTAGATACTCTCGAAGGTCGCACTACAGCCCAGGACACAAGACTATGGGGCTTTATTACAGCCTTAATAGTCGTGTTGACGGGCTTACTCGCTAAACAGGTATTCTTCCCATCGGCCTAAATAACAGCGCTATTCGCAACGACAAAGCCCCTAGCAATCTTCTCAAAGGGGCATGATTCTTGATTTTAGATACATCAAAAATCATGCTCTGTAAATATCTCAAGACTTTTATCAATGGTATCCGCAGCCTTTAACGACCTTATAGAGCAAACCCAGGCCGCTGAGCTTCTGACGCAGGCTATTGAGCGCGATCGCATTGCACCCGCCTATCTGTTTGTCGGACCCGATGGCGTGGGGCGCAAGCGAGCCGCACGTCTGTTCTTAGACGCCTTACTGGGGCAGTCGCCGCCGTTAGCCAGGGGACGCGCCTCCCAAGATAACCATCCCGATATTTTGTGGGTAGAGCCAACCTATCAACATCAGGGTAAAGCCATCAGTGCTGCGGCGCTAATTGAAAAAGGCGTTGCGCTTCCCAAGGGTCGCCCCCAAGTGCGCTTAGAGCAAATCCGCAGCATCACCCGATTCGTCAGCCAAGCGCCAATGGAATCACCGCGTTTGCTCGTCATTTTAGATGAAGCACAAACCATGGGGGAATCTGCCGCCAACGGGCTGCTCAAAACCTTAGAAGAGCCTGGGCACTGCACATTGATTTTAATCGCCCCCAGCGTAGACTCCCTTTTGCCAACGATTGTGTCGCGGTGCCAGCGCATTCCATTTCGTCGGTTGAGCGCCGAGGGCTTGAGTACGGTCTTAAAGAAGCTAGAGCTACACGAGATTTTAGCCCATCGCCCCATCTTAACCATGGCGCAGGGCAGCCCAGGTCGTGCCATCCAGTATTGGGAAAAATTACAGGCTATTCCGGCTGACGTTTTAGCAGCCTGCCAAACTCCTCCCACCACTGCCAGCAGTTGCTTAACCCTGGCACGAGACATTGATAAAGCCCTTGAACTTGAGTCTCAGCTTTGGCTACTCGATTACCTCCAGCAGCAGTACTGGGGCGCAGGTTTAACAGCCTCGCTTGCGCCCTTAGAGCAGGCAAAGACGCATCTGCTACAGTATGTTCAGCCTCAATTGGTTTGGGAAGTCACGTTATTAAAGCTGGCAAACCTTTAGACGGAAGGAGCGTTTCTGCAAAATATCTATTAGAGGGCTTGCCAAGACCTCAACAGTCCGTTACGATAGGGAAGCTAAAATTCAATCCGCCGGGATAGCTCAGTTGGTAGAGCAGAGGACTGAAAATCCTCGTGTCCCCAGTTCAAATCTGGGTCTCGGCATTCTTTAACAGAAAACACTTCAGACTAAAAAAATAATGGCTGCGTTCAAACTTTAAGATAGTTTGAACGCAGCCATTATTTTTTATCCTTGATTTACGCAGGAAACATTTCGCTTTTTGCCATCGCCCTAACGGCATTGTCTTTCATCATAATAATTTGAGACAGATGAATAATCATCTCCTTCATCTGCTGAGGATCCATGCGCTCAACAGAATTTTCGACCAATCTTATCTGAAACTGCTGCTCTAATGTCAAGTTGGAGTTTTCCATGGTGTAACCGAAAAACTATATTTGCTCTGCTTTACCTTATGTTGTTCATCATAGCAAACTTTTGTTAAATATTGTTACTTTTGCAGGCAAGCAAGGTTTCGTCCAGGCTCTTAGCTAGGGATTATTGGATTTCTGCGAAATTTTGGGAATGATGAGAAGCCTATGAAAAGGGAACTTTAGAGAGTTTGTCTGTCTCTGAGGCAGTAGGCACAATTTCAATCGTGGTTTCAGGCTCTGGTAGTGTCGTCATTTGCGATCGCAGATTCATGAGGCTGGTCTTAGCCACCACCGCCATCGGCACCGCTACCACCACACCAACTAATCCTCCGGTTTTTGCGCCCACCAGTACAGAAATAAAGACCCAAACGGGATTTAGCCCCGTTACGCTGCCCAAAACACGCGGAGCCACCAGATTTTCGAGTACCTGCTGCACAATTGCCGCCGCAATCAGAACCTTTAGTCCCAGCCAAATATTTTGGAGCGCCACCAGCAGCGTGACCGAAATAATGCCCACCGTCCCGCCAAAGGGAATCAGCGCCATGGTGCCGATGGTAAGGCCAAATAAGAGGCCAAAGGGCACCTTTAGCACCAAGAAAGTAGGAATCAGCGCGAAGGCCATGCAGCTACCTAAGATGAGCTGCCCAATGAAGTAGTTTTGAAAACTCAGGCGCAATAAATTAGAGACGCTCTTGCGTCTAGATGGCGGCAGCCACTCAATCAGGCTTTCCCATAGTTCGTCGCCGTGCTGCAAGAGGTAAAACGTAAGAATTGTCGTGATAAGAATTGCAATAGCAGATTCAAACAGGCTGCTGACGGTACCTAGTGTCAAATTCACGAGGCTTTTGGTGAGGGACTGGATTTGCCCCTGGAGTCGATCTACAAACTGAGCAGTCATGCCATCTAGGTTGAGATGAATGCCACGCTCTTCGGCCTCCATACCCAGCATAATGAGCTGCTGACGACCGGACTCAATCCAGTCGGGCAGGCGTACCGCTAACTGCTGCACCTGAGCATAGGCGAGGGGAAATAGCGTGATGCCTAGCCCCAACAGCACTGAAAGCGCCAGCAAAAAGATAATGATAGAAGCCGGTTCGCGCTTAAGATTGCGGTCTACACACCAGCTCACTGGGTAGTTCAGCAAAAAGGCCAGCAGTGAAGCGACGATGATGATGCCGATGAGTGCGCCAAAAAATTTAGCAATGGACGCCACCGCCCAAAAGTTCAGCACTAGGATAGGCGCTGATAACCCTATCATCAGAAGCCTTGCGGGAACCGTGAGCTGGTTCCACCACTGAAAATAGCTGGATCGATTCATGGGTCTGCCCTTATGCATTCAGACAGTGTATGGCTTTTGAAGCAGCGAGCGTTTAATGATGAAAAACGATTAAATCTTAAACCAACGCCGTAACGCAAACGCTGTATTAGAGATGTCATCATTGTATCCATCATTTTACGGCCTCGTTGGAGCGGTCTTTGCTACTCCAAAGTGGGGAACTTTTGATTGGCATCCGGTTTTTAGGGGCAAATGGTTTCCATTTCGGTAACTTTGCGAATGCAGTCGCTAGGTTTGTGCGATGTTCTAAAGAACACTAAAGTCTTAAAATTACTGAACCATGAAAGACAAATCGCTGAATTCTGTAGCCCCAGCTCCAAAAGCGCTCCTGTGGAAACGGTGGTCAATTGCGGCGATCGCCACTTTCTGCACCCTAGGAACCACAGGGATTAGCATGACCGCCTTGCCCGTCCTAGCGCAATCGCGTCTCCCTCAGCCTACTCAGGAACGAATGCTGCGTACACTCACCGTCACAGGTCAAGGCATCGAAAAAATTCCGTCAACCTTGGCTCTAGTTCAGCTTGGGGTCGAAGCTCAGGGCAAAACTGCCCAGCAGGTGCAGCAAGAAGTTGCAAAGCGATCCAGTGCAGTAGTGGCATTGCTCAAGTCTCGTAGCGTCGATAAGCTACAAACCACGGGCATTAACCTCAACCCCCAATACAACTACGACAACGGCAAACAGACCCTGACGGGCTACCAGGCCAGCAATACCGTCAGCTTCCGCGTCCCGACCGGACAAGCTGGCGTGATTATGGATGATGCAGTTAAAGCAGGAGCCAGCAAGATTGATAGCGTTTCTTTCGCGGCCACAGATCAGGCGATCGCCGATGCCCAGAAAGTAGCCCTTCGCAAAGCCACTCAAGATGCCCAGGAACAGGCAAAGGCGGTACTGGGCGCACTCGGCTTTGCATCCAAAGACATTATCAGCATTCAGGTTAATGGAGCGAATACGCCAACGCCCAGACCCTATCCAATGGCGCTAATGGCTAAAAGCGCAGATTCTGCCGCATCTACTCCCGTTGAGGCTGGAGAGCAATCTGTGCAGGCTTCCGTCACGCTGCAAATTAGTTATTAGGTTTCTTTAAAACTCCCAAACATTTTGTAAGGGCGCACATACTTTGCGCCCTCACAGGGAAATAGCTTCGGGCTTAGAAATTGCCTAAAACTCCTCCATATTGCTCGGTGCGTTTGCAGCTCCGGCTTCATTGTCTCGCTTAGAACCCAACAAATCGAGGCGATCTACGCGCACCACGGGCTGATTGCGATCCATACCGGTGCTGCGGTCTTTCCAATGGTCAAATTTGAGAGAACCCGTAATGCCCACTAAGCTGCCTTTACGGACATATTGAGCAGCAATTTCGGCATTCTTGCCCCATAGCTCTAAATTAAACCAGTCGGGCTGGTCATTGTTGCGGGTGCGTCGATCTACTGCCAGCGTTAACTTACAAACTACGCTGCCAGATTCAAAATAGCGCACGTCGGGTTCTGTCCCAACTCGACCGACTAAGCTGACTACATTTAGACTCATACCCACCTAATCTAGATTACGCGCTAGATTTTACGCACAATTTCTTCCCTATCCTAAACTACGGTTTGCCTCTAAGCGCGAATGAACTGCTGCATTCACGAGAACCAATCCCAATTTTCATGATTGACGCAGATCTGTTGGCAAAATAACCTCCGCTCTTGCGCCCAAAAATGTCTGACTCAAACAATCAGTTTAGACGTGATGCGTCTGACTCTAAAGTCCAGATGGCATAGGCTTTAGGGGTTTGGGTAATAACGCCATCGTTGCCGTTGTCATAAAGCCGACCAACGATATCTAAAGCTTTATCGCGATCTGAGACGGTTTTAAAAAAGCTGTAGAGCTGAGAACCACTTGCGATCGCCGCTAGTCGCTCTTGGGTATCGGTGATCTGAATATGGCAGGTTTGATAGTCTTCTTTGGTCAAGAACAGCTTGCGTTTCATGGCTGGCTCGTAAGACTGAAGAACTAAACTCATGGCTTCCTCTATTTTGCTTGCTTTGCTGCGGTGACTTAAACCCAATGGAGCGCGGAAGCAGCTATGCGGCAGCGTGGCTCCTCTATTAAGATATGTAACTTATTTTCATTTGAACACCGTATTTTTGCTGAGATAACCGCCGCTCTGAGGTTTTAGGCTTAAGGAAAGGTCAAGTGCTTCAGGGTTTTAACGTGTGACATTTAGACCGCGATCGCCCATACTTAAGGGTAGTAGCGCACCACAGTTAGGTGATTCTGTGGAGTAATGCCGTGGCAATTTGAGCCGTTTTTTACTGTTTTGATAACCTGTGGCACAAATCCGAATTGTTGAGAGCTTTGACACCCGCTTTACCCTTAGCCCTGAAGCGAAGGCTTCCCTGTTTGAACTTTTGCGAGGTGAAGTATTTTTAGGGCAGCTCACAGCGCAGCTTCAGTGCAAAAACGTTGAGTTTACTGAACTGCTTTTTCAGCCTGTTCCCTATAGTGCCAGTACCCCCAAAGGAATGCCGTCAGAGTTTGAGCCATATTTTGAATCTGCCGATCACGCTATTGTGAATGTGCCGCCTAACTTTATGTTTAAGGCAAAGGTATTTAGCCCCAGCCGACTCTGTGCGGTTTATCGGCTTATTAAAACCGGATGACCGTCTTTACTTTTGGCTGTACTGGGAGCGTTGGCTTGGCACAGAGCGTCTTGGGTAATCTAAAAAGGATACGTTGCGGGTGAGCTTGTCTCTATAAACTGAGTTTTTGCGCTCAATAGAGGGCTTAAACAAGGTTTAAATTGACAGACCCTCAATTTTCGCGTCAATATTAAAATGTGTAACATTACTTAAAGGCAAGCCGAAATGTCCTTGGAGTTGATCCCCCTCGAACAGTTAGAAGAATTTGCCCGCGCCTACGGATACTGGGCGGTTCTGTTTGGGATCATGCTCGAAAATCTAGGCATTCCTCTGCCTGGAGAGTCGATTGTCTTAGTCGGCGGCTTTTTGGCTGGTCGAGGCGACTTAGGCTTTTGGCAGGTTTTGGCCTGCGTTGTCTTTGGCGGCGTCGTCGGCAACACCTTTGGCTATTGGGTAGGCGTATACGGCGGCTGGCCTTTGGTATTACGGGTGAGCCGCTGGTTTCGGATTGATGAGCAGAAGCTGCTGGATATTAAGCAACGGTTCAGCCTCAACGCAGCGAGAGCGGTTTTCTTTGGACGCTTTATTACCCTTTTACGGATTTTTGCAGGGCCGCTGGCTGGCATTGTAGAAATGCCCTTTGCGCAGTTTATGCTCTATAACGTTTTGGGCGCGGTGCTGTGGTCTTCGGTGATGGTAAGCGGTGCTTATTTTGCGGGGCAGTGGGTGGACTTGACGCAGCTCATTAAATGGGTGAGTCAGTTTAGCGTGGTGGTGCTGGGGGCGATCGCCGCTTGGTTCCTTGTCCCGATTGGGGTTAAGGCCATTCGCAAAACCTGGTTTAAACCCATTAGCGAATCTGAGACACCTTAAAGAACGCGCCATGACGACAGTTGCAGAGCGGATAGAGTCTCTTAAGGCAGGGATGATTGCTGGTGGGTTTGCCGCAGCAACAGAGGGAATCATTCAACTGGCTCAAGGTTTCTCTAGCGTGAACGGCTTAGCCGCAGGTGCCTTAGATGTGGGCTATTGGGTGGGGGTGGCGATCTCCGCATTTTCTGGCTTTCTGTTTGGCGTGACCTGCCGCTATGCCATCCGCAAAGATGAAAACCCTCATCTGTCATCGGGGGTAGTGTTGGCCTTTGGGTTAGTGCGGGGGCTGGCGCAAGTGAATGGTGCAGATTTGAGCGTTTCTGTAATGCCGCTGGTTTTGTTTGCGGTGCTAGAAAGCATTTTGCTGTTTACGGTTGCCTACTTTGGGCTATCTATCGCAATGCGATTAAGCTGGGTTAAGCCTTGTCTATAAGTAGCTGCAATTATCTTTCAATTGCTCTGGACTTAATCTTCTTATTTCATTTTGTCCAAAGGATTTTTTGATTTTTATCAACATGAGTTAGACGAAAAACGATTAGGGGGACAAGTGCAATGTTGTTGCCTCTTATCTAAACAGTATTGGGGGCGGGGGCGAATGCAGAGTAGTCCATTGAGTTAACAAATCCAAGTCCTAAATCGTGGAGTATCGTAGAGCAAAAATATCGGGCGGCACCTATTTTTCTACGCTGGTAACGCACCATCGGCGATCGTTTTTGTGTGAATCTTATTCTGTTAATTTGCTCAGACGGTCTTTCTGGTATGTGATGCAGCGGCATCCGTTTGCGATTGATGCCATGGTCATTTTGCCTGAGCATCTGCACTGCATTTGGACTTTGCCGGAGGGTGATTCGGATTATTCGATGCGCTGGCGGTTGATTAAGTCGTTGTTTTCGCGGCGATGTGGGGATGAGGTGCGCGGAAGGGTTTCGGCTTCAAGACGGTACAAGAAGGAGCAGGCGGTGTGGTAGCGTCGGTTTTGGGAACACTGTATTCGAGATGAGCGGGACTGGATACGGCATGTGGAGTACATCCATTACAATCCGGTGCGGCATGGGTTGGTGAGGGCACCGAAGGATTGGGAGTATTCCAGTTTTCACAAGTTTGTGCGCGAAGGGAAGTATGACGTGATGTGGGGGGCGGATACTTCGCTTGAATTTGAAGATGGTTTTGAGTAATTCGTTATGGGGTATGGGTTTCGTGCCTCAACCCAACCTACATTACTAGCGGAAGCTGCACTAACACAGTCGGTACTCTTCCTCGAACTCCCCATTGGGCATGATAGTACGGTCGATAATAATGCATCCCTCTTCACTATGCGTGAAGTCGAAAAGATTAACCCCCTTCAAAGTAGCTTGAGTGAAATTAACATAGTTAATCGTAGCCTCGAACATTTTAGATCCCGTCAATCTGGCACCAGTCAGATTAGCATCGGTCAAATCAGCCCTGGACAAGTTAGCGGATTCCAAGATAGCTCCTTCAAGAACGGCGCACTGGAGCTTAGTATCAGTCAAATTAGCCCTGTCGAATCTAGTCTGTCTCAACCTGGCACCAATCAAATTAGCCCTCACCAGATTGGCGTCACTCAAGTTGCTCCCCCGCAAATCAGCACCGATCAAATCAGCATCACTCAGGTTAATTCCGCGAAGATTAGCTCGGCTCAAGTCGACTTCTCTCAGGGTAATTCCACTGAAATCCCTCTCCCCAGCAGCATAACGCTCCAACAATTCCTCAGCAGTCATAACTACACTCTCCAAAACACAACCGTCCCCATCTGGCTAGAATTCCTCCAGGGGACAACTCCATTTAACCTCAACATCAAGATCGTAGATCTCCCCACAGGCCAACTCGCCGAAGCCACTATCACAGGCTTCGACCCCACAGGCCGCCCCAACTCCGGCACCCTCATCCTCGACACCGACACCGACGCCAACGGCCTCGGTTGGTACATCGATCCCACCCCCTGGGACAACACCGAATACAGCCAAACCCTCACCGACACTGCCTACCGCGCCACCGCAGATAGCGCCGCCTACGGTCACTACGACCTCCTCACCACCATCCTCCACGAAACCGCCCACCTCCAAGGCTTCATCTCCGGCTACAGCAACTACGATCGCCATATCCAAACCCAAAACGGCAGCAAAACTCCTGGGCAGAGCGAAGTCGATACCTTCGTCGGCGACGGCTTCAGCGCCATCCTCACCCCCGATGGTAGCCATCTAAACTCCCAGGTCTACCCCTACGACCTGATGAACACCACCCTCACCCCTGGTGTTCGTAAACTGCCCAGCGCCCTAGACATCGCCATCCTCAACGCCCTTCGCCAACCTACCTCATTAAAAACCGTGTCGGGTTATAAGAAAGGGGTGAGGACTTAAAGCGCATCATCAAACTCACGTTTTATCAGGCTTTAGGAAAGGTTGGTTGGGTTGAAGCCAAGATTCTGTTGGCGTAATACCCTGAAACAAAACCCAATTTCTAGCTCCTTGATCTTCCGGTTATTGGTTGTGATCGCCTCTATAACTTCAGCAGACGATATAAAACCCTTGATAACTCTCTGCGCAGTAAAGGCTTCTGATCCTGGATGAAATCCATCAGCAGTTCCTTCTCAGTCCCAGAGAAAGACTTACCGACAAGAATGGCTAACTGCTCTCGCGTAATGGAACGCTCTGGTGCAAAGCGATTTCGCCCAATGCCTTTTACAACACCTCTAGAAAACAGCGCCTCAATACTGGGGTAGGCAACATGGTTAGTAGGAACATCTACAAATGTAGGCTTAGCCGAACTAACAAGTTCTAGCCCTAGGACATTTACAAAGGCGATCGCCGCCACTCCACGACTCACCACCCCCTGCGGATTGAAATTCAGGCTTCCATTGTCTTCAGTACGAACCATCCCCGCTGCGGCTAAAACCTGAATCGCCTCAAAGTCTGGATCCTCATGAGAGACATCATTGAACCAAAATAGCGGGATACCAAAACTGGTGAGCTGCCCCTGAAACCGATGCTTGAGCCGACGATCTTTAGCCACAGCCCGCACCTGTACCCCTTGACTCAAAGCAAACGCAGCCAAATGTCCTCCGGCTTCGCCAATCGCCCACTCGATGGGATGCATACGATAGGCAGCGTTAGTAATATGCGTGGTGCCAATGCTTTTGGCAGACAAAATAAGTCCATCCGTGCGAATAGGAATCAACGCACCCAAGGGAATCGTAAACGGGAGTGAACGGTTGCCATCTTTGCCCAGATCGACATGCCCAGGTGCCTCATTGGGGTGAAAGTCAAGATAGTGGTATTGCCCAATGCCCACCGAGTCTTCAAAACTACGGGCGCGAACTGCGCCAGGAAAAAACTTTGCCGCCACATCTTCATGGCGCACGGTGGTAAGCGCTACCCCCCGCCGCGCTTCGCGGATGTAGGGTTCTAGGGCAATGCCGTCTGCCGTCCAGGTCAGGTCGCCCCGTGGAGATAGCGTTGGGGCGGCGGTCGCCTGCAAAAAGTGGAGATAGGCTTGAGTGCGATCGCGTCCTCTGGCAATAACCTGCTGACGCTCTTGCCGACTCATGCCCGTGAGTACCGCGCCAAATAAATAATCATTCCCGCAGCCTTGGGGTGCATCTGGCCCTAAAGGACTGGTGCCCCAGTTTATGACGCTGACATCTTGGTCATGTACCGTGCCGTCTTCAATACTGCGCTGAAGGCGACGATAGCGGAACATACCCATCGGGTCAAAGAATGCTTTGGCTTCCCAGCCGTTTTTCCCTTTAAGCCAAAAGGTGCTGGGGAAGAATTTAGGGTCGAGCCACGGCTCAATGCCATAGCCAGCAGGTGCTGGGATAGAAACAGGAGATAACGCTTTTTCGACTACGGCACAAAAGGTAAACGCCTGTTGACACAAAGGGCGAGGCTCCTCGGGCAAAATGGCTTCACCCGTCTCGCTGCGAGATTCTTGACCTATGCGAGATTCGATTTTGCCTAGCGCTAGTAGGTCGCCTAAGTCCGTGGCTTCAATCACAACATCGCCGTTGACGGTAAAGGATTTGCCATTTTCTACGTCTTGAAACATAACCCCTGTTACACGGCGATATTCGCCCTCTACGTCTTGCGTCAGTACCTGAGTTAGTTCAGCCAAGGGAATAATGGTGAGCCGACCTGTTTTGAGGTAGGGTTCGATGCCTTGATTAAGGGCGATCGCCGCAACCACAGGCGTAACTGAAAAGTGGCTCACCCAGCTCCCGCCAGGGTTGTGGATTACGCGCCCTTCGACAGGCTGAAGCTGGCGCTGGCGATCGCGGAACTGGCGCTGCGCTCTAGAGATGCAGAAAAACTCCCCATTCTCAAGCTGATTGGGGTCACGCTGGCAGGCAGGCACTAGCGCCTTAGGAGCCATCAGCGGCGCATCATCAGACGCA
>JBGSVR010000051.1:0-4405 GCA_041752855.1 Thermosynechococcaceae cyanobacterium | reverse complement strand
GGGTCAGACTGCACGTTTTGCTTGTTCAATCCGGTTTTTGACTTTATGCATAATTTGACCACGCAGAGTACATAAAGGTTGAAATTCCGCGCACAGTTCTGCTTTATGAGACCACACTGGCTTTAGCGGTAGCTTTAGAATACTCGGTGCAGAATAATGATTTGAGATATTGATGCCCATGACAGTCTTGAGCAGATAGGCACCATACACCAAGATTGTCATCGCGATAAACGCTCTTGGCAGCTTACCAAAACTTTGTTTCATATTTTCATTGCTTTAATCAATTCTCCCTATTATAAGGAGCTTAACGGGTGAGCTTGCTTCCGTTTTGCCTACGCTTACTTTGACAGAACATTGGCTAAAAGAGAGGTGAGATATTTTGAACTTCCCTCTCTTTTAAAAATTTGCCAGCTTTAAGCTAAGAAAGACGCTTGTGCCTGGGTAGATTGCCAAAGCTGGTGCAAAGAAAACTCCACTGGATTAGAAAACGTCGCAATAAAAATTCCTTCATGGGCGTCCATGCTTTCCGCAATCCAGCTTCCTTTGAGGCTGACTTCCATGTAGTCGTTATCCACCGGAGAAAAGGAGATAAACGGCTTAGGTTCTGCGCCCAGAAGTTGCTCTAGGCGAAAAAGTCCAGAATCTTTGGCAGGCATCAAAAAAGAGGCTTTACTGGGTTCAAAGTATAGGGTTTGACCTGCACAGAGTGTCATCGAAACGCGCTGCGCCACCCAGCGATCTAGAGAGATCTTTAGTCGTTCTAATCGAAACCCTGTTTCGGTATAGGTTAATTTCAACATTTGTTGCCTTCGATGGAGCGTTAGTCTGTAGAGAATGGGTCGGTGTCTTGGGTTTTCCAGAATTGTTCTGAAAAGGCGATCGCCGGATGCACTGGAGCCTTGGGCTTGTTGCGAGGCGTTATACCGATTTCATGGAGTAGGCGATCGCCCTTCCTAGAGTTACAGCGCTCACAGGCTGCCACGACGTTGTTCCAGGTGTGTTGCCCGCCCTTAGACCGAGGGATAACGTGATCTAAGGTGAGACGCTTGCCGCTGCCGCAGTATTGACAGGTATAACCATCTCGGCGCAGTACCTCTCGACGGCTCACAGGCGGCACCTTCCAATGCCGTTCTGGGTTGTTGCCAACCAGACGGATATGCTCCGGCACCTGTAGTACGATGCTGGGTGATCGCACCTCCCACTGTCGAGGGCTGCTGTATTCTAGAGACTCCGCTTGACCCGTCACCAGCAGCACCACGGCGCGTTTGAGGTTGATGCGCGCAAGGGGCAGGTAATTTTTAGAAAAGACCACCACCGAGTTTTGCAGAACAGAGGGCTGCGAGACTTGCTGCTGTGGGATTTGAGCTTGAACGTGCATGGGTAAAACTCCTCAAAAAAATAGCCCCCGCTTCTGATGTTTCAGGAGCGGGAGCAGGCAGTGGTTATGGTCTTTGCCTTATTGTGGCGCTAGGTTAAACCTGCACCTCCCGCTCTGGATTCTGCGATCGCGATTCGTCCATTCGACGAAGGATTCTATAATGCTTAGGGTAGCTGCCTGTAAGCTGCCCAGTAGATACTGACCCTCAAGTCCAAACGCCGTGATCGCTCTGCCCACCCCTGGTTTGGGGCAGCAGCGCATGGCCTGTGAGTGGACTGAGGACAAGATAAACATGGTGGAAGGCGGTTTTAGGCTACAGATGAATTCGTTTTCAATACTACACTTGTAATATCAGTTTGTCTACTGACTCCAAGAGAAAGATTTTGTGGTCACAACTGCCAAATACGAGCTTTGCCGACTGGAATCAAGTTTCAGTCGGTCATTTACACAGTTCACTGCACTCCCTTAGGCTGAAGCAGCCCTGCTGCCTGACTATTGCTCACAAAGCAAGTCTTTAACAATACTGGCTAATATCTTCGCCACATTCATCCGCTAGATAGCACAGCGCCCGAAATCTTAGTGAAACCACTTCTTCAAAGAGGGGATTCAGCTTGCATAGGGGTGGAATATGAGCAATTTTACGCCCGAAAAGGACAATATCTCTTTCAAAAGGACACTGAGCAGGCACCCATCGGCAAATGCGGTGTGCGAGGGTTTTGTTGTGGACAGAGAGCCGATCTAGCCACTGGCGAATAGGGCTGAGAGGATCAAAGTTACAGTTGCCCTTGGGAGAGCGACCCGATAAGACGTTTTCCATAAAAGCAGCCTAAGTAAGGCTAATGAATTATCTATGGGTCAATGTAACAGAATATTTACAAAGCTGGCATCAGCGTAATTACCTACGCTTTGTAGTAATTTCCGTAGGTCTAATTGAGGAACAAATTGTGACCGATTGGATTGCTTTACAAGCTCAAAAACGCAAGTGGTTGGCTCATATTGGCGGCAAAGCCAAGGATGCCGCGATCGCGGTGTTCGTAGACCAGTTCTTTCTGGGCATCAAAGATAAAGGTGCCGCCGCGCTGGGTCAGGTAAGCTGGGTCCGGCACGTAGGTATTCCAGTGGGGTAAAACCTCTGCCATATTTCGCAGCCGTAGGGTCGCAAGTTCAAAAGGGCGCTGATAGCCTTTGCCCCCTGCAAACCGAAAGAACGATCCTTTTAGGGGCGGCAAGGGTGCAGCGTTCACCTCTTCTTCGTCTTGAATGAGTTGAGGAGCCTTGCGATCGCCGCGATACCCTCGAAAGACCTCGGCAAGGGTGCCAGGGCTACCCACGTCTGCACACATCAGCATAAGGTTAATCCATGCGGCTGAAGTTGTTGAGAGAAAGGGCAGCTTTAGCGCCAGCCCCGAATAAAGGTTAAGTTGGCGATGTAGCGCTGCGGCTGAATCCACAAACAGCCATTCTTCAGGGAAGCCCGTGAAGCCACAAAACTTTTGACCGGATGCGCGATCGCCAATGCCAACGGCACGCACCGCAATATTTTTAGCCTGAAGCTGCGCTGCCTCACGCCTGAGCCACCAGGCATACTCAAGGCTATCAAAATCACCCAGTTGGGGCCAAACCAGCACAAGCAAACGCGGGGCAGCTTCACAGTCGGTCAAAATCGGGATCGTCTCGCCGTCGCTCACCCGTTGACAAGAAGTTTGACGCAGCGTGTCGTAAAGAGAATTAGAACTCATAAAAAGTCAATCCGTGACATTGCCTCTTAAAGCTTTAACCTGCCCTCGTTTCGTTTTACTGTCCATACGCTTACGATTCGCGCTCCGCGAAGGTTTAGTCGGCTTTCGCTTTTGAGGCGTGAGCAGGATGCTTTTGATCAGTAATTTAAGACGCATCAGCGCATCTTCTCTGTTTTGCTCTTGGGTGCGATGCTGCTGGGCTTTGATGATAACAACGCCGTCTTTAGTAATGCGGCGATCGCCCAGATTCAGCAACCGTTCTTTATAAAGCGGCGATAGCGAAGACGCATTGATATCAAAACGTAGGTGAATTGCAGTGGCGACTTTATTCACATTTTGCCCCCCTGCACCTTGAGAGCGGATGGCGCTGAGGTTGATTTCGCTGAGGGGAATACTAATTCTGGGAGTAATCAAGAGCATGAGGCATGATTTACAAGGGACTTTACTTTGATTTTGCGCTAATGCTCTGGAGTTCTCGGCAGCGGATTATTGCTGCGCAGCTATCGCATCATCGATTTCTTCTGCATTTTGCGCGTAATAGGTAAAAGCAGCCTTTAGGTCATCCTTACTGAGCTGTGGGTAGTCGCTCAATAGATTTTGGTCAGAACAACCCTGCGATCGTAGTGCCACCAGTTGCCACACAGGAACCTGCGTGCGACCAATACAGGCTGCTCCTTCACAAATTCCAGGGGTTTTTCTAATTTTTGTTGCTGCCATTCTTCATTCCAAAGCGCTTACAGTGCTCAATCGAGATCAGTCTTATCTATGATCATGTCACAAATACTTGTCAAAGGTGAGAGAGATCGCCCATCCAAAACCATCATTGGCCCATTCAAGCCACTGCTAGGTCGCAACTCGCTGCTAGCTGTCGCTAATCTATGTGCATGGTGCCGTACATAACATTCTGAAAATACTGATTGGCGAAATCTTGACTAATATGTTCTTGCTCCAAACGTTTTTTGAGAGAAGAAATAGCTGCATATAAAACATTTTCTTCGACAGTCAAAAAAGGCAAGTTTTCCGCTGATGATTCTTCAACCGTAACAGCAAAATCTCGAAAAGATTCAAATGTATTTATATCCATCAAAATTGACTTGACTTGAGGAAAGTAAGATCGAAGTTGAGAGAGAATTTTGAATCCATCTGAGTCCAAATCTCCCCAGTAGAAAATAGGGCAATGTTTTAGCCATTTAACAGACTTTAGCGACTGGATTGCATAACCACTCCCAAATAGCGCAAAGCTATTTTCTAATGCAGGAATGGTCAAAAAATTCATTAGATTTTCAGT
>JBGSVR010000050.1:0-6398 GCA_041752855.1 Thermosynechococcaceae cyanobacterium | reverse complement strand
CGGATTAAGCGATTAGCTCGTAAAACGATTTGTTTTTCCAAATCAATCGTGATGCATGATGTTGTGATTGGATTATTCATTAATCGCTTTGAGTTTGGTTGTGCCGTTTAATTCCAATCCAACAGATCTAGCACATGACCCGGGGGTCTTGCTGCTTGAAAAGATATACTGACTAAATTAGATTCGGTTTTATCATTCTCTAATCGTTCTGCTAAAACTCTTAGCGCCAAGGCTTGTACATGGTTAATCGCCTCTTCGCAGGTTTGGGCATAAACCAAAACGCCTGGTAAATCTATTACCTCAGCAATCCAGCGCCCATCGTTTTCTTGTTCAGTTTCAACAATGAATTTCATGGCTTTAGGGTTAGCATAAACTCTTGGTCATTCTATTTTAAGGTGGATCTTCGCTCTTAAGCGTCCCCATCCAGTCAGATTTATTTGCAAGCTTCGAGATTGAGATAACTGGCAAAGACTCAGAGATATTTGACTGGGAAGAATCTTTCATAGTCCAAAAGTAATGGCTCGTCAACGCGCTAAATCCGATTTCCCTACCAAAATCTGTCCTGTGTGCGGCCTATCTTTTACCTGGCGCAAAAAATGGGCAGACTGTTGGGATGAAGTAAAATACTGCTCTGAGCGCTGCCGTCGCCATAAAACACCCCCCTCAAAAGACGCGCCCACAGGCTAAATCAAAGCTGGCCTGCCATACTCGCCCCAACCCCTTGGATTACATGGCTACGTTTGAGAAGCGTTTCTACGCCAATCGCACCCTGGTTAAAGGAGCCGTTGCCCACCATCCCCAAGGCAACGGTTCCATAAGGCCCGCTGACCAGTCGAGAAAAGCGGGGGGATGCGTTGATAAATGCCGTCGCGCTCGTGGTGCCTAAGGTAAACTGCTGACTTTCTCGATAAGAATCCGTCACCATACAGTCCGCGTGACCACTACTGTGAGCGTTCATCCATTGAATGCCCTCTGCAACAGAATTCACAACCTTAAACGCAATGGTCTTACTAAGGTAGGGCGTAGCCCACTCCTGAGGCTCTGCTAACGTAAGATCAGGAAATTCTGCCGTCAGGGTTTCGTCACCCTTGAGGGTAAATTTCTTTTCGCGGAGGTGATTAAACACCACATTGAGCAGCGAGAAATTAGTATTAGGCGTAATAATTACTTTCTCGATCGCATTCACCGCGTCCGGTGCCCCGAAGTGACTATCCACAATGATGCTGCGCACCAGATCGCTGCTGCCTGTAGAAGACCAAAATAAATAGCTGTTGCCCATCACCGGCGTTAGCATAGGAGCCGTCTTTTGCTGGGCAATATCTCTAATAAAACTAGGGCGACCATAGGGAATCACAAGGTCAATGGGCAGCGCCTGAGCTACTAGATCTTTGGGGGTAACAGTGCGATCGCTCTCAAAGCTAAAGAAACACCGCTGGTCTACCTTCCCCTTACTTAAAACCGTTGCAATTAGATCTGAAAATAGCCGATGAGTATTGCTGGTTTCGGCACTGCCCCGCACCATTAAACTATTGCCCGTCTTTAGGCATAAGCTTGCTAACAATACCGGAAACTCCGGCAAAAACTCATACAGGCCACACACCACCCCCAAGGGCATTACGCGAAAGCCGCTAAGGCTATACAAAGAATTGGCTACCGTGCCGCTGCGCACCTGAAGCGGGTCTGGCAACCCCACCAACTGCTCAATAAATTGACGAACTACCGTCAGCCGATCTGGGGTGAGCTTGAGCCATTGCAGCACCAAATCTGTCACCGCCAGATCGCGTGTGGTTTCGAGATCAAGGGTATTGGCTTCTAAGATGGCATCTTGGTGAGACTGGAGGGCGATCGCCAAGTCTTTAAGCACCAGATTACGTGCCTGCACAGAAGACTGGGCAAGATTAGTAGAAGCCTGCTGCGCTTGGTCAACCAAAGCCTTCAGGGTCAAAGACTGTGAATCATGCATCGGTCAACCTAAACAAACTGACAGGATATGGGGCAAATACGATCACTAATGCTGTCGATAAATGGTGAGCCAGACCAGAAAACTCAGCACCAGGGCAATAAAAATCGTCAATAACATCCATACCATGACACGGCGATCAAACGGTATATGGAACGCAATCGGCAGAGAAAGCATCAGTAGAAATAAAGCGGTTAGAGAACCCACCAGCCATGCAAAACCGTTTTGATGCAGTGGGCGACGCACTAATAGCCAATCTTTTCCTGTCCAGTACCAAAGCTGCTGATAGGGGTAAATGCTTGAAAGCTGCTCTAAAACATAGCCATCCGCGCGAACCACAAAAATTTGGTGGCATTGGTTACAGCCAAAGGCATCGGTCAACACAATTGGACAAAGCTGCCCCCGTTTTCGGCAAGGGCAAGGATAGGTCGTCTCTAGGTCAATCTTACAGGTCTTAACTCGGGACACCGCACTTGCAAAGATTGGGGCAAAATCACATTTAAGCGAGAGACTAGCGCCGATTTCTGAGCAGCTTTTTTGTATGCCCTATCTGTATGCCTTAGATGAGAATTGACTCAAACAGCACTGTCGGCGAATTGATTTTATTGTAGCCTGAAGCCAATTGTGCGATAGAGTTTATCCTACTTTCAGCGGAGTGATGGTAAGGCTTTGCTAACAGATCATCAGTGGAAATCTATTCTTCACCTAGGTAATCAGGTAGAAGACGTGCTTCAGCAGCAGCAAGTGGGGCTAACGATGGGGGGTGAGCCAACCTACATTGCCCTCGACTATCTGGACTTACCGGAGTGGTATATCTTAGCGCTGGGCGATCATAAGCGTCAGGTTGCGGTAGAGCTATTGCACAAGCTGGCGGCAAGCTTTGCACCACCAGGATTTTTATTGCAGTACGGGATGGGCAAGCTCTACCCTGGTGAACCCTATCCTCGCTGGGCTTTTGGCTGCTTCTGGCGAGCAGATAGACATCCGCTCTGGCACAACTCTGCATTGATGGCTCATGAAAATTGTAGCTACAACCATCAGCCATCAGATGCCAAAGCTTTTGTTCAGGAACTAGTCCAGCAGATTAGCCTGGGTGAAGACCTGATTGTTGCCGCCTGGGAATGGGATGAAAGTGAAATTGTCGGATTTGTTTTGCCACTGCTGGCAGTCGATGATGCCGATGAATACGGTCAGCCCAGCTCTAAACGCTGGCATTGGGCTTCGTGTATCTGGACTCACGGGGGTGAGCCTTACGGCAAAGTTCCGTTTGTGCTGCGCCCAGGCCAAACCCCGATTGGGATGCGGCTGCCTTTGAGCGACATTGATCGGCCTGAAGAACTGGCGTGGGAAATCAACGCGCCTTTATCAAATGTCGTGACCCTCGAAAAGGGAACGGCAAAAGTAATGCCCCCTAACACCATTCAGGTTTCCCTTGCCGTTGAAGTCCGAGACGGAATGGTGTCTGTGTTTATTCCGCCCTTTGCTTCGGCATGTGCCTTTGCAGATTTGGTGAGTGCCCTAGAGCAAACGGCGGCACAGATCAACTGTCCGGTTCGTTTAGAAGGGTACAGTGCGCCGCTGAATTCCGGTATTGAGGGGTTCCAAATTACGCCCGACCCAGGGGTGATTGAGGTGAATATTCACCCTGTGGCAGACTGGAACGCGCTGGTGCATCAAACCCTTACGCTCCACGACATTGCCGAAGGCTGTGGACTGGGCACCACAAAGTATGCGCGAGACGGACGGATGCTCAGCACGGGGGGCGGTGCCCACATCACGCTGGGTGGCAAAATCCCCGCCGAAAGTCCGCTGCTGCTGCGCCCTGATTTACTGCAAAGTTTGATTACCTACTGGCAGCACCACCCTAGTCTGTCGTACCTCTTTTCTGGGTTGTTTGTGGGGCCATCGAGTCAGGCTCCCCGTGTGGATGAGTCTCGCCACGAGGGGCTGTATGAGCTGGAAATGGCGTTTAGAGCTTTAGAGCAGTCGGCGAAGGTGTCGCCAGCGCTGATGGATCAGCTCCTTAGACCCCTGCTGATTGATATGACGGGCAACACCCATCGTGCCGCGCTCTGTATTGACAAACTTTTTCCGGTCGATATTCGCCCGATGCAGTTGGGGATACTGGAGTTTCGGGCGTTTGAGATGCCCCATAGCCCAAAACTGCGGCTGCTTCAGCTTCTGCTGGTGAGGGCACTCGTCGCCTATTTTTGGACTCATCCCTATCGGCAACCCATGATCCATTGGGGGGCACAGCTCCACGATCAGTTCTTTTTGCCCTACTTTTTAGAGGCCGATATGGCGGCTATTCTAGATGAACTCAAGACGGTGGGCTTTGAGTTTGAACTCGATTGGTTTGCATCGTTTTTTGAAAGTCGCTTTCCGGTTTACGGTCAAGTCACACTTACAGAAGAACCCAGCCTTTGTTTAGAGCTGAGTCATGCTCTAGAAATGTGGCCTGTGCTGCCAGAAAAAGCCACTTTGAGTGGCACTTCACGACCCGTCGATGATTCGATGGAGCGGCTTCAGGTTTTGCTGCGATGCCGTAAGCCAGAGCGCTATAGCGTACTGTGTCAGGGGCAGTTGCTCCCCATGCAGGCCATGCCAGAATCAGGAATTGCGGTATGTGGAGTCAGGTTTAGGGCGAAACCGTTTGCAGGGCTAGATTTTGCGGAGATCGCCCCTGAAACCATTCTCACTTTTGAAGTGGTAGAAACCGAGACAGGGCGATCGCAGGGTGGCTGCACCTACCGCGTCCAGCTCCCCGCAGAATACAGCACGCCGCCTAAAACGGCTGAGGAGGCGGAGATGAGGCTGCGATCGCGGGTTGTGCCTGTACCGCCAAAGCTAGAACCCATTGAAATACCGCCCCTCCGGATTCATTCAACGTCTCCGCTGACCCTTGACCTGCGATGGATAGCAAAGCCATAAAATGTGTAGGAGCGCTAGCAATTGACTTTTAGGCTAGTTTAAGAACAGATTGAGTTAGGGAGTCTTGCAATGAGCGTTGTAATTTCAGATGAAATTTTACAGGCATCTCGACTTAGCCCAAGCGAATTTCGCCAGGAAATCGCCTTACATCTATTTCAAACAGGTTATTTAACGTTGGGTTACGCGAGTCAATTGGCTGATATTTCATTGAATGCATTTCGCCAGCTTCTCAAGCAGCACAACATTCCGCTTTATGACTATGACGTTGAAGATCTTGAGCTTGACCTCAAAAATCTGCGGGAGCTAGGGCGGCTTTGATTGTTATCAGTGATACCTCAGTTATCACAAACTTGGCGGCAATCGAGCATTTGAGGCTTCTGCCACAACTGTATACTCAAGTTCTCATTCCTATGGCGGTGTATCGTGAGCTTGTAGAGATTGATCCGCCTGTTCCGGGGGCACTTGAGGTTCAATCTGCGGAGTGGATTCAAGTGAAACAAGTGAAAGATCTAGCAATGGTTAAGCAGCTTCAAAATGAGGTTAGGTTAGACCCTGGAGAGTCTGAGGCGATCGCCCTTGCGCTAGAACTGAATGCTGATTTGCTTGTAATTGATGAACGTCGTGGTCGCGCAGAAGCAGATCGCTTAGGTTTGAAAATTACAGGATTGTTAGGTATGTTAATTGAGGCTAAGCGTAAGAGCCTAATTATTGCCGTCAAACCCTTAATGGATGCATTAATTGCCACAGCGCAGTTTAGAGTATCCTCACGTCTTTACCAGCAGATTTTAGAAATTGTAAATGAAGTGTGAGTTCAAGAGTAGCTGCATAGTATTACAACGCTACGGCAGACAGTAAACGAAAAGACTTTGTGTAACGGAACCCCAAAAAGTCTGGGTTGGGTGAGCGGAGCCGAACCCAACACCTCCGCCGATGCTGGGTTCGGCTCCGCTCACCCAGCGATGCATCGAACCATTACAAATAGGTCTAACTCAGACTAAGAAAGCTGAATATTTGAAAATGCAAAGTCTTGAATGACCGTTCCGTCTTCCGCTTCGGTTTCAATCACGCGATGGTTGAGAACCCAATATAAGCCCACCTTTTCGTAGGTATCCTCAAATAGGCTCTTACCACCCTTTTGTTCGCCAGTAGTAGGGTCGTGATAAACAGAATCGTAGCGATGGGACAAATACCCTTCGCCTGTGTCGTGAGAGCTAAAGGTGTTGATGGTCACAAACACCCCATGAATATTGCGATGCACCAAGCACACTTCGTTGTTGCGCACCTTGTAGCGATCGCCCTCGGACTTGCCGCCCATAATCAGCTCAACGGCTCCCGTTTCATCGGTTTCGCCATAGTCAAAAGTGTTTTTGCTGTGGGTGTCTTCAAAACTGCGGCGCACGCGATGAATGGCAATTTCCCAAAGCTGCCCGTGAATCGCCTTTTGCGCATCTTCATCGGTGACATTAAGCACTTCTGCCTTCATATTGCCGCTGACAACAGCCTGCCC
>JBGSVR010000049.1:0-4356 GCA_041752855.1 Thermosynechococcaceae cyanobacterium | reverse complement strand
TGCGCTATGTACTGATTCCCTACGATGGCTCCGAAGCTTCAAATTTTCTAGTAAAACAGGTCAAGCAGTTGGCTCAAAAACAAGCTGGTCGTTTCCTGGAGCGCTGTATGCTCTGTTGGGTTACGAATAGCGTACCTACGCAGACAGAGCGCAACATTCTGTCCGACGCAAAAGTCGATCTAGAGACAGCAAATTTACAGGTAACAATAGACTTACGCCGAGGAACTCCGCTCTCCGAGATTTTAGAGCTGGCTCAAATGGATGAAATTAGCGCGATCACTGTGTCTAGTGGAACAATCGGGAAATTTCAGGAGTGGATTTTTTCCAGTTTTACGGCGGAGTTACTTCGCCTTAGCTGGTGTCCAGTGCTCTTCTTCCCTTCCCCCCGTTAAATTCACGAAAAAGAGAGCCTTCCTTTGGCGAAAGGACTGAATCAAAAGAGTTTATGCAGCCCACATTCCGCTGATCTAAAGGGTCAAAAAATAATTAAAACGAAGCAATGAGGATCGTATCGATCACAGTCTACCTGATTCTCAACAAACCAAGCTTAATGAGAATGAAAGGATATCTGCTCAAAAACGCTGAATCCTTAGAGGCTTTGCTGTTAAAGCATTCTGGATTTAATTATTTTTTGCCTCTCAAAACAGCGGAATGTGGGTTGCAAGATGCTGAGCAAACCCTAAAAGCAGGAGGGGCGCTAGAGCTTCAGCTGATTCACGAAACAGGCTTTTAAGTCGGTAGCCTCCATAAATTCGAGGCTACCGCTGACTTAATCATTTTAGGAAAGCGCGGTGAAAACGCAGAATTTGCCTCTGGTCACTTAGGGGCAAACGTAAAGCGGATTGTCCGCGCCAGCCATAAACCATGCCTTGTCACAGCTCGTCAATTCAAGCCCATTGAAAACCTTCTGTTAGCCTATGACCACAGTAAAAGCGGTCAGAAGATGCTGCAATTTGTCCAATTTGTCGTCAATTCGCTACTCTTTAAGGGGGTTAGCGCTCCACATCATCACGATTGCTAAATTCTCCGAGGAGGAGAAAAAAGAACGATTCTTTATGAGGCCGAACACAAAGCTCGTGCTGCCGGATTTAGTCCTACGGCTCAGATGTTTTAGGGTGAGCCAGAGAAAGTCATCGCCCGCTATGTCGAAGAATACGATATCAGACTGTTGTTAATAGGAACCCATGGACATGGCCGGATTCGACATTTAGTAATTGGGAGTACCACCGCTCAAATGCTTCGCAGCAGTAATATTCCAGTTTTACTGTTCCGGTAGGATCTGCGCTGTGGCTTGGCCTCATCCCTCAAACTCAAAATCATTATTAATTAACGTTCAAATTTGGACTTCGTTGTATGAGTCACCGTCTATCGCGCTTATTTGACGGCCTGCACTTAAGAAACTGGCGTGGCGATTTCTTTGGCGGACTCACAGCATCTATTGTGGCACTTCCTCTAGCTCTAGCATTTGGCGTTTCCTCAGGCGCAGGAGCCATCACAGGGCTGTACGGAGCCATTTTTGTGGGTATCTTTGCCGCCCTCTTTGGGGGCACTCCGGCACAAATATCAGGGCCAACCGGACCAATGACCGTGGTGATGGCAACTGTCTTTACCTCGCTGATTGCCAAATATCCAGATACAGGCTTGGCGATGTCATTTACCGTCGTGATGCTAGGTGGGTTGTTCCAGGTTTTGTTTGGGGTGCTGAAGTTGGGTACTTACATTACCCTCATGCCTTACACCGTCATCTCTGGGTTTATGTCTGGCATTGGAGTCATTATCATTCTGCTCCAGCTTGCCCCATTTTTGGGTCATGCAGGTTCAGCCAGTGTTTTAGCGTCGCTTCAGCGCTTGCCAAATAATATCAGCCAACCAAATTTTGCGGCACTAGGGCTGGGGCTACTGACCTTAGTAATTGTGTTTGGTCTGCCTCGACGATTCAATCGGATCGTGCCCTCTCCCCTACTAGCGCTGGTCATTGGAACCGTGATTTCCATTGTTTTCTTAGGCAATGCTGATTTGATGCGAATTGGCGAAATTCCGACTGCTTTTCCTCGGCTGCATTGGCCTACCTTTCAATGGGATGCGGTGAGGACAATGACGGGCTACGGTCTGACGCTGGCTGTTTTGGGAGCTATTGACTCTTTATTAACCTCACTGGTGGCAGATAGCATCACGCGTACCCAACATGATTCCGACCGTGAATTGATTGGACAAGGTATTGGTAACTTGTTCGCGGGGCTGTTCTGGGGTTTACCAGGTGCGGGGGCAACCATGCGAACCGTGGTGAATGTTCAGGCTGGAGGCCGAACACCAGTAGCAGGAATGATTCACGGCACACTGTTACTGATCGTAATGTTAGGGGCGGGGAAACTGACCCAGCCCATTCCCCTTGCTGTGTTAGCAGGTATTTTGATTAAGGTGGGGATTGACATTATTGACTGGGGGTTTCTCAAGCGTGCCCACCGCCTATCGCTGAAAGCCACTGGGCTGATGTATGGTGTTCTGTTTCTAACGGTTTTCGTTGATTTAATTACAGCAGTCGCGGTAGGGGTCTTTTTTGCAAATTTGCTCACGGTCAAGAACTTAACGGATTTACAAGCTAAGCAGGTGAAGGTGATGACCACCGCTGGCGATCCGTCCCTCACGGATGAAGAGCAAGCACTTTTAGAACAAGGTCAGGGACGCATTTTACTGTTTCATCTGAGCGGCCCCATGAGTTTTGGTGCGGCTAAGACGATTGCTCAGCAGATGACGATTGTGAAGGACTATGAGGTTCTGATTTTGGATCTGGGCGATGTGCCGCTATTGGGGGTAACTGCTTCTCTCGCTGTTGAAACGATGATACGCGAAGCCTATCAACAGCATCGAGCGGTGTTTTTGATTGCGGCTGAAGGGCAAGTTCGCGATCGCCTCCGTCGTCTTCAGCTTTTAGAGATATTGACTCCTGATCGCCTGCTATCGAGTCGCCTAGAGGCGTTAAAACGGGCTGTGGGTCAAATTAGTCATGAAATTTAGTCTAAGCAGCTGAGTAATAAATTTGCGTATGAACTCTCTCAAGCCCCCTGAAAAACAAGCCTTTGAACAGGAACGCTCTGGGATTTTACAGCAGCTTGAGGATTGGCTAGACGTGCCGATGCTGTTGCTGAGCTTTGTCTGGTTGGCACTGTTTGTGATTGAACTCACCTGGGGGTTAACCCCACTTTTAGAAGGTTTGAGCCTCACGATTTGGATCGTGTTTATCTTAGAGTTTGGCATCAAGCTACTCTTAGCGCCTCGCAAAGCGGTTTATTTCAAAACCCATTGGCTTACCGCGCTTTCGCTACTGCTCCCCGCCCTAAGAACATTACGGATCGTTCGGGTTGTGCGGGTGCTGCAAACAACGCGAGCGGTACGAGGTTTGCAGTTGCTGCGGGTGCTGACGCGGACTAATCGCAGTATGCGATCACTGACCGCTAACTTTACGCGGCGTGGTTTTGGCTATGTGGTGCTGTTAACTGCGATCGTCACCTTGACGGGTGCGGCTGGTATGTATACCTTTGAGCGAGAAACGTCTGATGCGGCCGGATTCGACAGCTACAGTACAGCACTGTGGTGGACAGCGATGCTGATCACCACAATGGGTTCGGACTTTTTCCCAAAGACACCAGAAGGGCGCATCCTCTGCTTTTTGCTTGCCCTCTATGCCTTTGCCGTTTTTGGCTACGTCACCGCCATCTTAGCCACCTTCTTCATTGGACAAGATGCTGACGATGATGCAGCTGAAATTGCCGGAGAAAAATCAGTCAATGCCCTGCGCGATGAAATTGCTGCGCTGCGAACTGAAATTCAAAAGCTTCATCACGATAAACCTTGATCGACTTTAGATTGCTCCAAATTAGGTCAATACCTAACTTCTGATAGAGGTTTATAGGACGGGTTTCGCCTAAATTTAGAATTTATTCATTGGCAGGTTATGTTTTGAGTGCAGAACTCCCCGCTGTTTGGAGCAAAATCCAGGGGATGGGAAATGATTTCATCATTTTATTGCCTAACCTTGTGTTGGCGCTTATCGTCTTCGCAATTTTCTTTTTTATTGCCAGAACCCTCAAACGAGTCGTTAAACAATTAACGCGCGATCGCCGTCAAGCTCGCAACTTGGGAATGGTGCTGGGACGGTTGGCACAAGGAACAACTATTTTAGTGGGCTTATTTATTGCGCTATCTATCGTGATTCCATCGCTTAAGGCCAGCGATCTGGTGCAGCTACTCGGAATTAGTGGTGTTGCTATCGGCTTTGGGTGCGGCTCTTTTAGAGCGACAACATTAAGCGGGAATTAGAATATCTGGATTGAGAAATTTATCGATATGATTGCGAGT
>JBGSVR010000048.1:0-6552 GCA_041752855.1 Thermosynechococcaceae cyanobacterium | reverse complement strand
TTTTTAGGCACACAACCACGATTTACGCAGGTGCCCCCCAGCCGACCAGATTCTACAATGCCCACTCGCGCACCGTATTCTGCGGCGCGGCGTGCTGAAGCAATGCCGCCAGAGCCAGCCCCAATTACAAACAAGTCATAGTCGTAGCTCATATCCCACCTTCTGCTCAATGGATTCAGGGTGCCGTAACTATTACTAGACACCCTGAAGATCTAGTTTTAGTGCGTAGCTAAAGATCGTGGATTAAATAACTTACAGAATTGTTTGGAAGCGATGTGCTTTGCACTCCCTCATCCCCCTTCGGCAAGCTCAGGGCAACGCCTAACCCCTTCTCCCGCTCTGGGAGAAGGGGGACAAGATTCTTACTCCCCTCTCCCGCTCTGGGAGAGGGGTTGGGGGTGAGGGTCAATGTTGAAGGTTATTAAATCCACGATCTTGAATGCGCACCTCTTAATGCGCGCCTTTGAGGTAAGCCAGCATGGTGTCTGCATCAGATACTTCAAAGGGGTCGGTTTCGCAGTTGTCAGAGTAACCAGGCTCAGCAAAAACCTTCTCAACGGTGCCGTCTTTGACCACCATTGAATAACGCCAAGAGCGCATCCCAAAGCCTAGGTTAGACTTCTCAACCAGCATCCCCATCTTGCGGGTAAACTCGCCATTGCCATCGGGCAGAAGCTTGACCTTATCTGCGCCCAAGTTTTTGCCCCACTGGAACATCACAAAGGCATCGTTAACAGAAAGACAGTAAACATCGTCTACGCCTTGAGCCTTAATTTCTTCGTACAGCTCTTCATAACGAGGTAGGTGCGTAGAAGAACAGGTTGGGGTGAAGGCACCGGGCAGAGAAAAGACCACAACGCGCTTGCCGCTAAAAACTTCTTCGGTCGTTACATCCTGCCAGCGGAAAGGGTTAGGGCCACCCACAGACTCGTCACGGACGCGAGTCTTAAATACGACATGGGGCACTTTTTCAATAACAGCCATCGGTTTTATCCTTTACTTACGACTATAAATCAGAATAATTCTGATTTAAGAATAAATCAATAGTCAGAATTACTCTTTTATAATAACTTACTTAAAGACAGAGCAGCTCTAAGCTAAGACTGATTATAATTAGGTTAACTCCAGTGTAGCGGTTTTGCTTTAGGCAGCGTTTACTGGCGATAAGAGCCTATTCTTTGCCCTCCTGTTTTGCTTCTATGGGTGCAGTCGCCCCCTGACACGCTATGTCTGATAACGCCTCAATTAATGCTGTGGTCGAAACGCTGAAGGTCAAGGGGCTGCGCGTTACGCCACAGCGCTGCGCGGTCTATGCCAATTTGCTAGGCCGTACCGATCACCCAACAGTAGAGCAGCTCTTACGTGACCTAAACGAATCCTTTCCGATTTCCTCTCAGGCGACGGTGTATAGCTCTCTACAGACGTTGCAAAATGCGGGACTGGTACGGGAGGTCTTATTAGAAGAGGGGGTATCTCGCTACGATGCCAACACGACACCCCACCATCACTTTCGCTGCCGCTGCTGTGGCTCTATTGAAGATATTGGCTGGGCAGCTTTGCCAGCGCTTAGCTTAGAAGGGCTACGGCCTGGGCTGAGGGCTGAAGGGTATGAAGTGACGGTGCATGGGGTGTGCGATCGCTGCCCTTAGTCCACATCCTCTAGCCCACGCAACTGCTCCACAAATTCTAGGTTCCGTTCCATACAGCAAGCATAAATGACCGTTAAGAGGCAGTGAATGATAGCTTTAGAGTAAAGCAGGCCGCTGCTTCATGTTCGGTTTTGCTAAGTGTCCAAGACTTATGCTTATTAACGGTCGCTATCAGATTCTGCATCCGCTCCAAGAGGGTGGCTTTGGGCATACCTTTTTAGCTGAAGATACCCAGCTCCCGTCACGGAGACGATGCGTCATTAAGCAGCTAAAGCCCATTCAGCATAATCCTGAGTTTTATAGGCTGATTCAAGATCGTTTCCAGCGCGAGGCTGCGATTCAAGAGACGTTGGGTGAAGTGTGTCAGCAAATCCCCAGTCTGTATGCCTACTTCTCAGAAAACGATGAGTTTTATTTGGTCGAAGAATGGGTCGATGGTGATACCCTTCGCCAGAGAATGATGGCATCAGGACCATTGCCAGAGGCTTCTGTGCGCGAGCTGTTGACCCAGCTTCTGTCTACCATTGAAACAGTTCATCAGCACCAGATTATTCATCGGGATATTAAGCCCGACAATATTATTTTGCGCAAGCGAGACGGGAAACCTGTCCTAATTGACTTTGGGGCGGTCAAAGAGTCGATGGCGACGGTGGTTAATTCTCAAGGACAAACCGCGCGTTCGATTGTAATTGGAACTGCGGGCTACATGGCTCCAGAGCAGTCTGCGGGTCGCCCTGTTTATAGCAGCGATCTCTACAGCCTTGGCCTAACGGCAATTTATATGCTGACGGGCAAAACCCCAGCCGAATTAGAGTCTGACCCCGTTACAGGCCGAATGGCTTGGCGATCGCAGGCACCCCAAGTCAGTGAATCTTTGGCAAGCGTGATTGATACCGCCATCCACATGCATCCGAATGAGCGATTTATGAGCGCTGCTGAAATGCAGCAGGCGCTTGAGTCACCGATGCCTGCCGTTCCTGGCTATGAGACAACGGTTATTTCTAATAGACCTCAGCCGGAGGTCAAAGCCGTAGGCCAATTTCCCATTCGGGTTTCATCACGAAATTTAGCTCAAAACCCAGCCCAAAACGTAGTCCAGAATCCAATCCAAAACGTAGTCCAGAACTCAGCCCAAGATCCAGTCGGAGCGCCAACTCAAGTTGTGTCTCCTTCCCTTCATACAGGAATTGCTCATGCCGCATCACCAAGTTCTCCGGCACGAGCCGAATGGTTAAAACCGCTGTTAATTGGCGGCGGTATTGGGAGCGTACTGCTGTTGGGCTTTATTGTTTTAGGGCGTCAGCCTACGCCTGTTGCAACAGAACCCTCTCCCATCGCTAGTGCTTCTGTTAGCCCCGCCGCTTCCGCTTCACCCGCCGTCTCCCCTAGCGGTGCGACGGATAATCCCAAGCCAAGCCCCAGTTCATCGATTTCCCCTGACACACCCGCTGCTACCACCGCAGAGGAAACCTGCGGCGACCCTGGCGAGAAAGGGCAAGATTGGTATCCTGTGTTTATGAATAATGCTGACTTGGGAGACGTACAGCGGAAATATTGCAAAGATGCGATCGCCAAAACCCGTGATGATGGCACGCCAACCGTTCAGGTTGCCAGCTTTACAGAGCGCAGTCGAGCGGTCGCCTTTGCCCAAAAAGTAGGTGGTGACGTGGGTCTACCCTACAAAACGGGAACTTCTACGCCTTCCCCATCGCCCTCGTCTTCCTCTTCTCCAACGCCCTCCTCCTCTCCTCCCGCCGTCAGCGATAGCACCAACGCCGTCATCGTTGGCAGTAAGGGTGAAACCAATATTCGGAGTGGTCCGGGCACTAATTTTGGCGTGCAGCACATTGCCTATCCTGGCGATCGCGTTAAGATTCTCGCCAGCGATCAGGACAGCGGCGGCTATATCTGGTACAAAATCTACTTCCCAAAATCCGGTGCCTCTGGCTGGATCGCAGGTCAACTCCTTCAGCCAGATTAAGGAAGAACCCCTCTCATGAAACCGCTCATGAAACTGCTTCGTGCCTTAGGCGATCGCTGGCCTTTTTTTGCCCTATCCTTAACCACCATGCTAATGGTGCTGTGGGTCGGGTTAACCCTACAGTCTGTCTTTACGCCTCAGCCAGCCGCACAAGCCCCAGCAGTTTTGCCTTCGCCACTGGGCACCCCCTCACCGCTGCTCCCCAATTGGGCTAAAACAGCTCCTTCACCACTGGTTGCACCAACGCTTCCCAGCACTGCTATTGCGCCGCCATCCCCCACCGCCTCTGTTGCTCAGCCATCTTCAGTGGGGCAAACGCCAACTACCCAAGGGGCAGCTTCTGCTGGTCGCAATCCGCTGCCTCAAAGTCGCTACGGTCACTTACCGTACCAAGAGAATAACGCAAACTTGGTGAGCGTGGGCACCTACGGCAGTGGTGCCAATCAACGAACCGAGTATTTAGATAAAGCTGCCGCTGACACTTTTGCCCAAATGAAGGCGGATGCCAGTAACGCAGGGGTGAGCCTGGTCGCAATCTCTGGCTTTCGCTCTGTGGCAGATCAAGAAAAGCTGTTTGAGCGTCAAATTCAGCGCCAGGGGAGTGCAACCGCAGCGGCAAAGCTGAGCGCCCCTCCAGGCTACAGCGAACACCATACTGGCCTCACCCTTGATATTGGCGACGGCGCTCAGCCCGACACCGACGTAAAGTTTGAGTTTGAAAATACCAAAGCCTACCAGTGGCTCCAGGCAAATGGTCGTCGCTATGGAGTTGAGCTATCTTTTCCGCCCAATAATATTCAGGGCGTAAGCTTTGAGCCTTGGCACTGGCGGTTTACAAGCTCACCCTATGCTGCCGCCATCTTTTCAGTGGCCCGAACTTTAGTCGGAATGCCCTAGGCTATAGCTATAGCAATCAAGCTTAATTAAGGTCTTTTATAAAAGCTGGGGTTCTTATGATTGGCAAAACAGAACTGCTTGAAAAGATTGCTGGCGTTAATCGGGGGCTGTTGACCAACGAGACAGAGCGGCTTGCTATTGGTGCGGCGATCGCCCAGCTCGAAGACCGCAACCCAACGCCTCTCCCCCTCGAAGCCACCGCGCTGCTAGAAGGCAACTGGCGATTGCTGTATACCACCAGTAAAGACCTGCTGGGCTTAGGGCGTATTCCGCTGCTGCAATTGGGGCAAATCTATCAGTGCATCCGCCTTCGAGAGGCTAAACTCTACAATATTGCTGAAATTTACGGCATTCCGTTGTGTGAAGGCGTTGTGACGGTAGCCGCTCAGTTTACACCCGTCTCTGAACAGCGTGTAGCAGTCCAGTTCCAGCGATCTATTTTGGGGCTACAGCGCGTTTTAGGCTATCAGTCGCCCTCTCAATGGATTGAGCAGCTTAGCATTCAGCCTAAACTAAAGGCAATTGACTTTGAAATTGACCCGCAGCGCACACCAGGCTGGCTCGATATTACCTATCTCGATTCAGATCTGCGCATTGGACGCGGCAATGAAGGCAGTTTATTTGTACTCACTAAAACATTGGGGTAGTTAGAATGAGTCGTCCAAGCCTGTATGTTGCCATTACCAATCACGGCTTTGGGCACGTCACGCGGACTGCTTCGGTGTTAGCAGAACTTCAGCAGCGCTGTCCAGAACTACGTCTTATTGTGGTGACAACAGCCCCCCGCTGGCTGCTAGAAGCTTATCTCACCGCAGATTTTATCCATCGCCCCCGTCAACTCGATATTGGCGTCATTCAGAGCGACAGTTTAACCCTAGATCCTGCGGCGACGCTCACGGCACTAGAGCAGCTTAGGGCATCGGCGACTGAACTGATTGACGCCGAATCTCGCTTTATCAAAGATCAGGGCATACAACTTGTCTTAGCGGATATTCCGCCCCTGGCGACCCAGATTGCCAAAGCGGCAGGGGTACCCTGCTGGATGATGAGCAATTTTGGCTGGGATTTAATCTATCAGCAGTGGGGCGAAAAATTTGACGGTATGGTGAGCTGGATTCAAGACTGCTTTGCAGACTGCGATCGCCTCTTTCGTCTGCCGTTTCATGCGCCCATGTCAGGGTTCCCCGTCATTGAAGATATTGGGCTAACTGGCGGACAGCCCCGACATACGCCAGCAGAAATCTGTGACAAGTTAAAGCTAAGTGTGCCAAAAGAGCGCGTGGTGCTGTTGACCTTTGGCGGATTAGGACTGCATGACATTCCATACCATCGCCTTGAGTATTTCCCTGACTGGCAGTTTATTACCTTTGATACCAAGGCACCAGACCACTGGCCTAACCTCGTGAAAGTGAATGGTCAAGCCTACCGACCGGTCGATATAATGCCTGCCTGTGGCCTAATGGTGAGTAAACCAGGCTATGGAACCTTTGCAGAAGGGTGTCGAGTCGGCATACCCATTGTGTCTTTACCCCGTGCCAACTTTGCCGAAGCTCAGTATCTCCTGGCTGGGCTTCAGCAGTATAGCTCTCACCAAATTTTAGAGGCAGGAGAATTTACCGCATCAAGCTGGGAGTTTTTAGAGCGCCCCATGAACCCACCCCTGACGACCCAAAGGCTAGCAACAGACGGCAACGAGGTGATTGCCCAGGCCATTTTGACTTTTTATGGTCTTTGAATTTGCTTCTTTGGGTTAAGCCGCATCCCGTTAGCGAGCTATGGTGTACATACAAGTCCGAGAAAAATCCCCTCCTGGGAGGGGTGCCCGTAGGGCGGGGTGGGTCAGTCAGTTGCGCCATGACTAACCCACCCCTACCCCTCCCGAGAGGCAGGGCTGATTTATTGGAAAAAGAAAAATAGACGAGGCACATCATGAGCAAGCTGTCTGAGACCTTTGGTGATAGAAGCAAAGCCATTGTGTCGAAACAAATTCATTGAGATCGTTCTCACAATTGAGAAGTTAACGGG
>JBGSVR010000047.1:0-3536 GCA_041752855.1 Thermosynechococcaceae cyanobacterium | reverse complement strand
CGATAAAATCCCGTAGCTCATCTATAGGTTTCGGTTCTGAGTTATTACTCTGATCCTCAGATATGTCTTCCATAAGTGTCAACAGACTCTAGAGCTATGATAGATTCTAAATATTTTACAACTGATTTAGGACTGCTATATGTATCGTTGGTGATCGCGTTAGGCGACCTGGACAGCCTGCGGTTGCGGATGGGGTAGACCATCATCTTCTAGCAGCAGTTCTAAAACTTCTTTCCCATTCCGTGCTGCTTCTTCGTAGGTGTCACCATGGGTTCGATAATGCTGCTCTGGGAAGTCTGGCAGGTGAACTAGATAACAGTTATCTTCCTCTGACCAGGTAATGACCATTTCATTGCGAAGTGTCATCATTCTTCTTTCTCCTTATCTTTAACCTGTTTGATGGCGTCCATCACTTCTTTTTCTTGGTAAGGCTTGGCATCGCTGCTATCTTTGCCTGACAACGTTACCCTGCCTAAAAACAGAGGATGCAGCCATTTTGTGTGACTCCCTTTGCCTGAAAACTCGGTGAATCCAGATTTAAGCAACATCGCTTTTAACTCCCTGACCGATTTCGCCATGGATTAAGCCTCATCCCCCTCCATTAATTCCCGCTGAGCTGCTTCGGTGATAATGCGGCGTAGCCATGCGGAGCGTTTGGGATGTTGCCGAACTATCGTATCGATACGAACAGAAACTCTGGCAGACAAGGCTAAAGCTGCTAAAGGCTCTTCTGTATCATCCATCCGTTGGATTGGCCTAAGATATTCGGTCTTTGGTTTCGGATTAGCCATGAATCAAGATTTAACTTTGTCTACAAAGATAGCTTATTGACAAACAGTCTACAACGAATCGAGGAATATTGTCTGCCTCAGAGTCTACCGTATACACACAAGTCTTGAAAAGATTCAAAATCCTTGCACTCGCCCCTCTACCCCCCACGTTTGGGGGAAATAGCCCCAGTTTTTGCTAATCTCCCCCCAAACTTGGGGGGTAGAGGGGGCTAATGTAGTGTTGAATGGGTTTATCCAGAGATGTGTGTACACCGTAGCCTCTATAGGCTACCCCTACCGATTCCAGAACTTTAGTCCAGCTTCTACGGCGAAACCTGCTGTCAGGGTTACAGAACATCGGACACGATCGCCCCGTCTTGGTTTGATTTCTGCGAGTCTCATGGCTCAATGATGCCTTGACCTTGATACTGCTGAAATCGTCAGTAACATCATTCCAAATCAAGGCTGCCAGCTCACCAGAACGTGCCGCTGTGTGGAACAGCGCAAACATATAGGGGTAATAGGGGTAATAGCTGGAATAGCCTTTCTGAAGTTTACCGTCCTCAACTCCTAAAGATATCGTTCGGGTCTTGCCACTGTGGCGGCATCAAATGCATAGCCGACCATCATGATTTTCAATCCAAGCAATAGAGATTTTGAGGTAAAGTCCTTTGCTCCCATTCGGAAGCGAAATAACAGTACCCAACAGCCAAAAACCGTTTTAAAGGTTGATTATTGACAATAGGACGGGTTAAAAGAGAAATTTCACAATCTCTGAACCCCTTATCTATCAAACGCCCCAAGCAAATGGGCGATACGTGACTCGAACACGTGACCCCTTCCGTGTGAAGGAAGTGCGCTACCACTGTGCTAATCGCCCTTGAGTGCCCCAATTTAACACAGTCCCATCATCTGAGCAACTCAGCATCTCTTGCTCCTAGCCCCCTCAGAATGGCCTATGGTAAAAAGAACCCTTTTAAAAGTTCTCCATCGCGTATGAAAGTTGCAGTCACAGGCGGGACAGGCTTTATCGGCAGTCGCTTAGTCGATCGCCTCCAAGCAGAAGGCCATCAGGTATTGCTTTTGGTGCGTAACGTCCAGAAAGCACAGCAGCGTTTCCCGAAAGCAGAAGTGGTTGCCTACCAAGCGACAGCGTCAGGGGCTTGGCAGCAGTCTATTGCTGGGTGTGATGGCGTTGTAAACCTAGCTGGAGAACCGATCGCCAATCGCTGGACAGAAAACAGCAAGCAAGAAATTTTAGAAAGCCGTTCTGTGGGGACTGCAAAAATTGTAGAGGCAATAGCCCAAGCTAACCCCAAGCCCACGGTATTGGTTAACGCCTCCGCTGTAGGGTACTACGGCACCAGCGAAACGGCGGTCTTTGACGAAACCAGCAGCTCAGGTCAAGATTTTTTGGCACAGGTTTGCCAAGCTTGGGAAGCAGAAGCGGAAAAAGTCAAAGCCTGTGGCACAAGGCTCGCCGTTGTGCGAATTGGGATTGTGTTAGGGCCAGATGGCGGCGTGTTGGCAAAGATGATGTTTCCGTTTCAGCTTTTTGCAGGTGGACCTTTGGGAGATGGCAAACAGTGGGTGTCTTGGATTCACCGCGAAGATTTGGTCACTCTCATCATCAAGGCGTTAACCGATAATTCTGTGGCTGGGGTACTCAATGGCACTGCGCCTAATCCCGTCTCTATGGGTGAATTATGTCAAGAGCTGGGCAATATTATTGGGCGACCTTCTTGGCTACCCGTGCCTGGTTTTGCCCTAGAGCTATTGCTGGGAGAAGCCTCTAAGCTGGTTTTAGAAGGCCAAAAGGTTTTGCCTCAGAAGACTGAGGCAATAGGCTTTATGTTTCAGTACCCCACCATTAAGGCGGCGCTATCGCAGATTTTGAAGCCGTCTTAGCAGGCTAAAATTAGTGGCCTAAAAACCGCCCTGCTTGAGACATTAAATCGCCAAGATCTACATCACCGTCGCGATCGCCATCTAAAAACGTATTGAGAACTGAGTTGCCGCCACCGTTAGAGGCTCCGCTTTGGAGAAGTTGAAGCACTAGGGGCAGTAAAGTAGGAAGCAAACCGCTAATTTGGCTGGCATCTATGCCTGTACGCTGGGCGATCGCATCTACCACCTGCTGTTCTTGACCGCCAAAGAGTGCCTGCACGGCTTCGGTACTGGCACCGCCCCCTGCAAACTGGTTGATTAGGTTTTCAACGCCTTCAGTGCCGATGTTGCCCTGCTGGTTTTGCAGCGCACCCTGCACCACACTGCCCACTGCCGACATCAGGGCATTGGAATTGCCAGAATCGCCCGTTTGGGAACCTGCGATCGCCTGAACGGCACCCAGAATAGAGCCAAGCTGATCGGTACTTCCCTGCTGATCGGGGTTGGCGATCGCGCCTGCAATTGCGTCAAATAAGCTCATAATGCATTCCTAAACTACGGTTGTGCTGACTTTTGTGTTGCTTCGTCGCCAATACGCCGGAGCAATCCCCGCGCCGTTATTTTAGTCTGGGGCAGCATCTCTAAAACATAAATTTTCAATCTTTAGCCCGTTTTTACGATCTACCGTGTACGCACAAATCTGAGAAAAATCCCCTCCTAGGAGGCAGGGCTGATTTATTGGAAAAAGAAAAATAGACGAGGCACATCATGAGCAAGCTGTCTGAGACCTTTGGTGATAGAAGCAAAGCCATTGTGTCGAAACAAATTCATTGAGATCGTTCGCACAATTGAGAAGTTAACGGGGGCATACCCATCGCA
>JBGSVR010000046.1:0-6652 GCA_041752855.1 Thermosynechococcaceae cyanobacterium | reverse complement strand
GGGTTCCCTCAGATCATTTGGCAAAGCATCGTCAAAACCTACCGTGCGCCTGACAGAAAGGCCAAAACCGGAGATCCATCTCTATTTTTAGGCATGGCACAGAGTATCCGACCCACCGGAAACCAGCCCCAGAACGTCTCTTCGTACAATATCGACATCGAACGCATGGTTCCGTACCGTAAAAAATAGGTTCAGAAACTGACTAAAAAGCACCCCTTCATAAAGGGGTGCTTTTTGCTAAAAAAGTGTTTCATTCCGAATTGGACTTTCCCCATATCACCAGCCATCTTGTCTCACCATTGCCAGCCTTTCGATGACCCATGCGATCGCCCCTTCCACATCCGCTACTGTTTCTCCTCTTGGCATCACAGGGCGTTGCACCATCACTACCGGAACCTGTAGCGCCCGCGCCGCCGCAATTTTGGCATAGGTTGCATTGCCACCGCTGTTTTTGCTGACCAAGACATCAATTTGATATTTTTCAAGCAGCGATCGCTCTTGCGCTAGTCTAAACGGGCCACGATCCAGCAGCACTTCACCCTTCGGGATTGGCAGGGTTACATCTGGCGGGTCAATGGAGCGCATTAAAAACCAGACATGCTCAAGCAATGCAAAAGGGGCAAGCTGCTGTCTGCCAATCGTCAAAAACACCCGCCGTGCCTCCGCATGAATTGCGCTGACCGCGGCCTCTATTGTTTCCACTTCAATCCAGCAGTCTTGCGGCTGCTTTTGCCATACGGGTCGCGCGAGCTGAAGGTAATGTACCCCCGTTGCTTGAGCTGCTTCCGCCGCATTGAAAGAAATCTGCTTCGCAAAGGGATGCGTGACATCAATCAGCGCGTCAATACGCTGCGCCCTGAGATACGCCACTAATCCGCTAACGCCCCCAAATCCTCCACTTCGCACCGTCCCACTCAGGTCTATGGGCTGGCTGGTTCTACCTGCTAGCGAAGAAATGACCTCTACCGACGGGAACGCCACTAGTTTTGCCGCAAGTTTCGACGCATCGCCCGTGCCGCCTAAAATTAGAACCCGAAGCATACGGAAATATCGTAAAGATTCTAATTTTCAGAGACAGCGGTTGCTTTTGGGGTGGAGTTGCCCCATTGAGCGGCGATCGCCGCCGTCACAATATGAGACAAAAGCCCCATCGGGCCTGCAAATAAACACAGCACCAGAGAGTGTCGTGTCCAAACGCCCGTCCGCTGCCCTTCCCAATAAATCCAGCGGCCGACAAATAAATCCATCACCAAGTAATGTACCCAACCCGTCGCAGCAGCCTTTTCATCCGAAAACAGCAGCGCAATGTCAGAGAGCGTTGGGTTCGCAAAAGACTGAGCCGAATTTGATGTAAGTGTCGTCAGCACAAACAGCCCCACATACAGCAATGCCAGCGCCACAAATGGTAGAAAAGAACTCATTAAGCGACGCGTCCAGTCCCAGTTCGGCAATAGCACCATAAGCGTCCAAAACGGCAAGACAAAAATATCTGCACCAGTAAACCACTGATCAAGGGTTGGCATAAAACAGCCTCATAGGGGAACGTTGGGGTTCAGTACAGAGTCACACCGTATGATAGCGAACTCTTTCACTCAGTTGAGGTTTTAGGGTCGCAAAACGCGGATGCCCCTTCAACCAAGTATGATTGAGTAAAATAAGGCTGCAACTGACTGACCTGTCGCTTGTCCAAACTAAACTGCCGTAACGTCCCTACGATTGGGCTGTAAAACCTATGTCTCGTCGTCGCTCAACCCCCTGGATTCATCGCTGGTCTCGTGTCCTCATTGGCGGTATTGCCGCGCTAGGCATCCTCAATACGGGCTACATCACAGCCACCAAGCTGTTTGATAAAGAAACCATCTGCACCACTGGCTGCGCGCAGGTTCTCAATAGCCCCTACGCAACGGTGTTTGGACAGCCTCTTGCCCTATTTGGCCTACTTGCCTACATTGCAATGGCTATTTTTGCCCTTGGCCCTATCCTGGTCAACAGCGAGACGCAGAAATCACTCCGAGCCGATCTTGAAGAGAAAACTTGGCTGCTTTTGTTTCTAGGAGCGACAGCCATGATGAGCTTCAGCGGCTACCTGATGTACATTATGGTGACAGAATTTGTCATCCCCAACGGTGCTAAAGCCGTCTGTCTCTACTGCATTGCTTCTGCATCATTTGCCACAGCGATGTTTGTCCTCACCATCATTGGAAGAGCCTGGAAAGACATTGGGCAAATTCTGTTTGCAGGGTTAATTGCAGTCATCGTGACATTAGTTGGAACCCTCAGCATCTATGCCCAAGTCAACGCTCCCGCTGCTGCCGGAGCCTACAACATTACGGATGCCGCCGGCAAAGTTTTTTATACCGTCGAAGAACAATCTGGCGCGGCTGAAATAGCGCTAGCAAAACATCTCAAAGCCATTGATGCAAGAATGTATAGCGTCTATTGGTGCCCTCACTGTGCTGACCAAAAGAAGGCGTTTGGCGTACAGGCACTTGCCGAACTACCCGCATTGGAATGTGATGCAGGAGGTAAAAGGCCGCAGGTTGCAGCCTGTCAGGCAGGTCTCGAAAATGCAGCCAAAGAATTTGGAGACAAAAAAAAGGTTGGGTATCCGACCTGGGAAATTAACGGTAAGTATTTTTCTGGCGACCAGCCCCTTACAGAACTTGCGAAAGTCTCTGGCTATCAAGGACCACAGAACTTTAAAGTTATGAAAGAGCAGTAGGTGAGTTTGCTCACATTGATTGAGATTCCCCTTGCGACTGCATGGCAGGTACGTATAGGGAAAGACTAGTTTTCATGCTTCAACTTATGTCACTGTATTTTTTGTTACCCTCAGTCGCTTGATATTTCTATGCAGACCTTATCTAATACCGCCGCCGCTACTCAAGCAGACCTCTGGTCTATTACCGACACCACCATTCCTCGTCGTAAAACCCGTCCAGTGAGCGTAGGCGATATTACCATTGGGGGCGGTCATCCTGTCGTTGTGCAGTCGATGATCAATGAAGATACCCTAGACATTGAGGGTTCCGTTGCGGGTATTCGTCGTCTGCACGAAATTGGCTGTGAAATTGTGCGGGTTACGGTACCCAGCATGGCTCATGCTAAGGCTTTGGCAGACATTAAGCAAAAGCTTGCCTTAACCTATCAGCCTGTACCTTTGGTGGCAGATGTCCATCACAACGGCATGAAGATTGCCTTAGAAGTAGCAAAGCACGTTGATAAGGTGCGCATAAATCCAGGGCTTTACGTATTTGAAAAGCCCAAAGCTGATCGCACAGAATATACGCCTGACGAATTTGCTGAAATCGGCGACAAAATCCGTGAGGCATTAGAGCCGCTTGTGGTGTCTCTGCGCGATCAAAACAAAGCCATGCGCATTGGCGTTAACCACGGCTCCCTAGCAGAACGGATGCTGTTTACCTATGGCGACACACCTGAAGGCATGGTGGAATCTGCTCTAGAGTTTCTCAAAATCTGTGAATCTCTCAATTTTTACAACCTTGTGGTGTCGATGAAGGCATCACGAGTACCCGTCATGCTAGCGGCCTATCGCCTGATGGCGAAGCGCATGGATGAGTTGGGAATGGATTACCCTATTCACCTCGGCGTGACCGAAGCAGGGGATGGTGAGTACGGTCGCATTAAATCTACGGCTGGTATTGGAACCCTTTTAGCTGAAGGAATTGGCGACACCCTCCGAGTCTCTTTAACCGAAGCACCAGAGAAAGAAATTCCGGTCTGCTACAGCATTTTGCAGTCCCTCGGCCTTCGTAAAACGATGGTAGAGTACGTCGCCTGCCCTTCCTGTGGGCGCACGCTGTTTAACTTAGAAGATGTACTTCATAAGGTTCGAGATGCAACCAATCACTTGACGGGGCTAGACATTGCCGTGATGGGCTGCATTGTCAACGGGCCTGGCGAAATGGCCGATGCAGACTACGGCTATGTGGGCAAACAGCCTGGATATATCTCGCTATATCGCGGTCGAGATGAGGTCAAAAAGGTACCAGAAGATCAGGGCGTTGCGCAGCTTATCGACCTCATCAAGTCTGACGGACGATGGTTTGAGCCGCCGTTAGAGAAAGTTTAATATGAATATTAATGCCTCCATTATTGACCAACGGTTGAAATCAGTCATTGATGCTATTGGGCAAAAGGCTGGTGAAGAACTGCGTATTAATGATGGAGGCAGACTTAAGTCTCTAGCATTTGTATATTTGTGCGTCAAAACCATCCTAGATTTAGAAGACTCTAACACCTTCGATTGCTTAACTGAAGGAGGTGGGGATTTCGGCGTAGATGCCATGCATATTTCTGAAGAATATGAGGGTGAGTTTACAGTTAGTTTATTTCAGGGAAAATATAAAAATAATTTAGACGGCAATGCTAACTTCCCTGAAGATGGCGTGAAATCTCTTATAAATGCGATTAAGTATTTATTCGACCCTACATCAAAATTAGAGCATATCAATCAACGTCTGCTTGCAAAAGTAGAAGAAGCCCGCAGCTTAATTCGAGATGGATATATTCCGCAGGTGAGAGCATTAGCCTGTAACAATGGCTTGAACTGGAATGAAGCTGTTCAAGAAACAATTGAACGGGCTGGATTTGGAGATCAGGTAACGTGGGAACATGTTAACCACGAACGCTTAGTAAAAATTCTGCAAGCCTCCAAGCCAGTCAGAGACACTTTGCAGTTAAGTGGAAAAGCCGTTGTTGAAGATATGGATTTTAGCCGAGTACTGGTGGGCAGAATCTCCGTCACTGAAATTGAAGCGCTCATCGCGCGACATGGAGAACGCTTACTAGAACGCAACATCCGCCGCTACTTAGGGCTACAAGGCAATCGCGTCAATGAAGGGATTCGCAATACTTTAATGAGCGACGAAAAAAACAATTTTTATTTTTATAACAATGGTATTACCTTAACTTGCGAAAGTTTTTCCTACAATGCGCTTCAGAATGGTGACTATCAGGTACGGGTTGAGAACCTGCAAATCATTAATGGTGGTCAGACCTGTATGACCATTTTCAAAACACTACAAGAGCCGAATCTATTATCTCAATTATTTCAAAATGCCAAAGCCTATGTTTTACTTCGGCTCTATCAATTACCCAGCGATAATGATGACTTAGTTCAGAAAATTACTTACGCGACCAATAGTCAGAACCCAGTAGATCTGCGTGACCTACGCGCCAATGATAAACGCCAGCAAAGATTAGAACTTGACATACAGCAATTAGGGTTCAGCTATCGCCGCAAGCGCTCTGATACCGGAACCAGACCCACGGATATCACTTCAGGCGTGGCAGCAGAGGCAATACTAGCAGTTGTGAGAAAAAAACCTCATCAAGCTAAATTTTTTGCTCGTGAACATTTTGGAAAACTATACGATTTAATTTTTGCTGAACAGCTTAACGGCGCACAAGTGATTATCGCAGTACAGCTATATAGAATTTCCGAAAATCGACGCAAACGACCCAGTGTGGATGATCCTAGCTTTGTCCGTTATGCTTCATGCTTTATTGCAATGCAAATGGGGGAACGACTCCTGAGTGAGATGAGGCTCCAGATGAAGGATATTAATCATCAAAATTTTCATGCTGCTCATCAGCTCATCGAGAAAAATGGGGAGGCTTACTTCAATGCTTCAGTCCAAGATGTCCAAAAGGCACTTCAGGCACTTTATGGAGCACAAGACATCTCTTTGCAACAGCTTTCTGCTACGTTCCGACGCGGTGATTTGATAGAGAAGCTTCAGAATATTGAAGTTTAGAGCGATAAGATGGACTTGCATATCAAGGTTACGGGTTAAAGGATGCCGGCTCCCATTGCTGCTGAAACTGTTTTGCAAGGTCGCTATCGGCTGCTAAAGCTGCTGGCGGAGGGAGGCTTTGCACGGACTTACTTAGCCGAAGATCAAGGGCGGTTTGGGGAGCGCTGCGTGGTCAAGGAATTTTGCCCTAGTTCCAACGACGCGACTGTCTTTGAAAAGGCAAAAGAGCTGTTTCAGCGAGAAGCCCAAACCCTCTATCAGCTTGAACATCCCCAAGTACCTCAATTTCGGGCAATGTTTGCAGAAGTGCTAGATCAGACCCAACGGCTGTTTTTGGTTCAAGATTATGTTGAAGGGGAAACCTATCGTGCCGTTCTAGGGCAGCGCCTTCAAAAGGGAGAACATTTTTCAGTACAAGAGGTGCGCCAGTTTCTGAAGCAGCTACTGCCGGTATTGTCCTATATTCACGGCAAAGGCATTATTCATCGAGATATTTCCCTCGATAATTTAATGCTGCGATCTGAAGATCGCAAGCCCGTGCTGATTGATTTTGGCGTAGTAAAAACCGTTGTCACGCAGCTTCAGCAAACTAACGTGATGCCATCGGGTACGGCAGTGGGCAAGGTTGGGTTTGCCCCCATTGAGCAGTTGCAGTCAGGTCGCGCTTACCCCAGCAGCGACTTATATTCTTTAGCAGTCTGCTGTTTGGTGCTATTAACGGGGCTAGAACCCGCTCAGCTTTTTGACGATGCAGCCGCAGTCTGGCACTGGAGGCATCACACGTCCGTCAACGATGGTTTAGCAGATGTTTTGGATAAGATGCTGGCGCATAAGCCCAGCGATCGCCATCCCACTGCCGATGCCGTTCTTCA
>JBGSVR010000045.1:0-7944 GCA_041752855.1 Thermosynechococcaceae cyanobacterium | reverse complement strand
ATTGCCAGTGATTAAAAAAGGTAAGTCTCAAAATACTTTGCCTGTAATAGCTGCGTAGTTTTTAGAATAGATCGCAGTTATGCCTATCTACTCACCTGGAATTAACAGGTGGGTAATTTTGATTTGTCCAAAGTCGAATTTTTGGGCACTTATGAGAAATATGGGATTGACTATCGCTTGAGTTACTGCATGAATTGATTGATTTTGAGATAAATCATCACATCAAGCAAATAATTTATAGATTTAAATTTTTTCAAAAAATTTTAAAGCTCACTTATTTTTCGTGTCATTCTGCTATGAACGAGCCTGGATCTCTTGTCGCAGGGCAGCAATTTCGGATTGGAGTGCTTTAATAGACTTCTCGCTGGCAATTGCACTATCATCATCGGTGGCGTCTTGACCCACGAAGAACGTGGCAAGGGTAGCAGTCACGTAGCCAAATATCACAAAGGCATACAATGCTAATAAAAAACACAGCACTCGACCTGCTGGAGTTTTTGGAAAGTAATCTGAACCCATCGTTGTCATGATCATTGCTGTCCACCAGAGCGCATTGCCATAGTTTGTAAGTGTGCTTCCAGGCATGTTTCGCTCAAACACATACATGCCAGCCGCTCCTAGTAAAACAACCAGCAGCGTTAACACTACAGCATAGCCAAACCCTCGACGGCTAACGCTTCTTGAAAGCGTCTTCATGCCTCCATTGATGCGTGCCAGAACTCGCAGTAGTTGCAGCCCTTGCACCCCAGGCACGGTTCCAAAGATCTGAAAGATTCTGGCTGTACGAAATATCCATAGTGCGGGGAATAACAGCGAAAAGACGGTTAACCAGTTGTGCTTTAAATAGCTGAGGCGTTGAGGGGCAAGCAACAACCGAAGCATAAAATCTAAGACAAATATAATCCAAATTGTGATACTAACGGTATTCAAAAGTGGATTGAGTCCTTGCACAAATTCAATAATCAGCAGCGCTGTCCATACAATGCTCAATAGAAGCATCGGTGTTTCTAGCCATGACTCAACCTGCCGTAAGATTTCACGCCGTTCTTGGTCGATTGATTGTCTATTCGCTTGCCTTGGATCTCTCATAGATTAACACGAAATTTTTTCTTCGTCTTTAGTCTTATAGAAGATAATTATTTCAGAAAAATTTATTTCTAGACTGAGCCATTTTTAATTCACTAATCTTCTATAAAATTTTCCATGGAATGTTATGAACTAAGGGGGAGATGATGACGAGAAAAGGGGGTGATCTAAAAGACAAAGGATCTCTTTGGGGTTGTGATTAGAGCCAATCAAGGCAAAGCAATCTCAGCATCGGCAGGCATTCCAGGCTTTGCAAATCGGTCGGGTTTTTCAATAGCTAGCTTTACCCCTACCACTTGTTCAACTCGATCATTTTGAAAATAGACATTTTCTGGCGTAAAAGAGGCCTTTGCATCAACGGATATGATCCTTGCTTTCAGGGGGCTTTGATGTTTTAGGTCTGAATCGAGGTAGACCTTAGCAGCTTGACCCACGCGAATTTTTCCAATTTCTCCCTCTGGGATAAACCCTCGCATATAAACCTGATTGAGGTCCACAATTCGGAGTAAGGATCGCGTTGGCAAAATAACGGTACCTGGTTCTACACTCCGTACCGTAACAATTCCATTCATTGGACTATAGACGGTTAGATTCTTGAGCCGCGCCTGAAAAAGTTTTTGGTTTGCCACGGCAGTTTTAACATCTGCTTGGGCTTCTGCGATTTTGCGCTGAGCTTGTTCTATTTGCACGTCAATTTGACTTAAATTCGTTTGTTGCCTGCCAGGGTTAAGCCTCGTAGTGCGAGCCTGGGTTAACTTCCCCTGGGCAATGGTGATGGCTTGACGGGAGCCTTCAACTGCCGCTTTCCGGCTTTGAACTGAAGCCTGCGCTGCGGTAAACGCATTTTTTGCGAGGTCGTAACGCTGTCCCGTTTCTGCCCCCGCAGCAAAAAGTTGACCATAGCGATCGCGATCTACCCTAGCCTGCGCTAGTAATGCTTCGGCTTCATTCACCCGTGCTTGCTCTTGTTTTAGAAAAGCTTGTGCCGTTTTAACAAGAGCCTCTGCTTCGGAAACCTTCCCAAGGGTTTCGCCCTGAGACTGCTGCAAACCCAATCTTGCATTGGTGAGCTGACTTTTGAGAACTGCAATTTGGAGTCGAGCCGAAGCCTCCTTTTGCTTCGCAGCTTCTGCTTGTCCTGTCGCAGCCCTGAGTTCGGACTGAACTTCCTCATCGCTAAGGCGAACTAAAATTTGTCCCTTTTTTACAGCGGCTCCCTCACGAACCGTGATGGCTTCAATGCGCCCTGGAGCTTTTGTGCTGATATCGGTTTCATATCCTTCAATACGTCCGCTGAACTGAATCATCGGAGCAGGTTTTGTCCGAAAAAAAATGTACCAAAGACCAGTGCCAACACCAATAACTGCCGCAGTTATCAGCAAAAGCCATAACCATCGCTGGGAACTTCGCAAAGGGTGCGACGCTTCTGGTAATGTCAGTGACGGGTTAGGCGTTCCTTCTATGGGCGGTTCAGGTGGTGATTCAGGTGGTTTTGTAAATGGCTCGGTCAAATGAGTCATAAAAATCATCCTCGTTGATTTGGGATGGAGGGACTAAAGCGTATTAGCTGAGTTGACGGCGATATCGATGGGCGCTCACTAGCAAAGTGGCTGTGGCAAAGGCAATCATGGCGATCGCATTGACCCACCACACCTGAAGGCCAACCCCTTTGAGCAAGATGCCCCGCATAATAATGAGGTAGTGATACAAGGGGTTGAGTTGAGCAACCCAGCGAAACAGCAGCGGCATACTGTTAATAGAGGTCACGGCACCGCCCAGCAAAATAATAGGAATATTCAAAAAGATCCCCACCAAAATAGTTTGTAATTTATTTTTTGAGAACGTTGAAATTGCTAGGCCGATCCCCACCCCAATCTGGATATAGAGAATTGAAAAAATCCAGAGCAGCAATAGATTGCCCCGAAAGGGTAATTCAAAAATTAAACGCGCTACCCCAAAACACATCGTTAGAGTAATAGTCAACAACCCAGAAATCGGCACAACTTTGGAGATTAGGATGGCAGTGGATGCTACGGGGGTCATGAGCAGTTGCTCCAAGGTGCCCTGATCTTTCTCGCGCACTGCCTCAACGGCAGCGGCTAAAATCGCACTCAGGGTCAAAATCGTTCCAATCACACCTGGTACAAAGAACCAGCTATCCTTTGTACCAGGGTTATAGCGAAATTTAATCTCAGGTTGAGCGGGGAGTTCTAGCCCTGTCCCCATCGGTAGATTGTCTTGCAGAAGGTGGAGGTTAAACCGCGTTGTGATTTGGGTAACGTAGCCTTTAGCAATGCCGGAACTGTAGGCATTAATGCCATCAATTGCAACCTCAATTTCCGCTTTACCCGTCCCTAACAAATCTCGGTTAAAGGTGGCTGGAATCATCAGCCCAGCATCAACTTGACCCTGTTGAACCTGATGGGTTAAGTCTTTCTGGCTATCGGTATAACGATCAGCCAGAAAGACTTTGTTCGCGGTGAACGCATCGACCAATTCCCGACTGAGCGCAACCTGATTTTGGTCAAGGATACTCAGGCGCAGGTGGGTAACATCGGAATTGAGGACAAAGCCGAAAATGACCATCGATAGGACGGGTGAAAGGGTCAGAAAACCGACCAGTTGCCGATTCCGCAGCAGCTCAGTGGCTTCTTTGATCAGAAGGGCAAGTAGACGACGATTGAGCATAGAGATTGGGCTTAAATATTGAGAAAAATTGCTAACGAGACAACTGCATTCGGCGCATTCCCCACCAGGCAATGCCAAACTCTATGCTCCCGATGAACAGCATGATGGCAACCAAATGCCAGGTGCCTAGCCACCCCGATCCACGTACAAAGACATTGCGGCATAGCTCAATGAAGTAGCGCACAGGTACCAAGTACGCAAATACTGAAAAAGGAAAGGCAACACTGTTAAGGGGAAACAGAAAGCCAGCCAGCAGAAAGGCCGTCAACACTTTGATGGTGCCAATGGCCTGAACGGCTGAACTCTGGGTTGTGGTAAAAATGCCGATAATTAACCCCAGTTGGACACTCGCCAGCATAAAAACGGGAGTGCCCACCATTAAAGGCGTGGGATCGCCCATCACGCTGACGCCAAAGAGCAAAAATCCTACGATAAATAGAAGAACGGCTTCGCCTAGACCTACTGCCATATACGCCAAAGACTTGCCGAGCAGGAGTTCTGCGGCACTCAGGCTAGAGGCATAAAGCTGGAGGATAGTGCCCTGTTCTTTTTCTCGCACTAAGGCGATCGCAATTAATAGCGGTGGAAAGACTGCCAGTATGACACCATAGGCTCCAGGCACGATGAACAGTGATTCCCGCCGTCCTGGATTAAACCAAAGCCGAATTTGAGACACAACACCCAATTCTGATAGCTCACCCAGTTGGTTTTGAAGCACCGATAGGAAGACGCCTTCAATCGCAAGGTTGCTGACGCGAGCATTAATCACATCCCCACCGTCGATTAAGACCTGAACGGGATTGTGGTGATTTGCGATGGCATTGGCTGTAAATCCGCTAGGAATCGTCACCTGCACCTGTGCCGTTCCGCGATCAATGGCGTCGGGAAATACGCTCCCTCGCCAAGGGACTGCCACAAATAAATGGGTGGCGTAAAGACGTTCTATATAGGTGCGACTCAAGGCTGTATTGTCAAGATCTTGTACCGCCATCGCAATGTTTCTGGCCTCCAGGCGGATGGCAAAGCCAATAATGAGCAATGCGATAACAGGCAAAACAAACGCAAGGGCGACGCCTAAACGATCTCGCTGAAATTGCTCTAACTCTTTAAAGACCTGATTGCGGATGCGTCGAATTCTCATGGCGAAGCACCCCCAGCCCGTTGTACTTCGCCAATAAAGGCATCTTCGAGGGAGAACGGAACGGTGTGCAGATTCGAGAAGGGAAGGTTTGACTGCTTCAGCAAGGCTTCGATTTTGGGGCGTTCGGTTTCAGGGTGATCTAAGACGATGTGGATGTGATCGCCAAAAATCGAAACTCGCCAAGGGTCTAGCTGGGTGCGGAGGCGGTTGTAACTGGCCTGAAGATGTTGGGGCTGAAGCTCAAATAATTGCCCTGGCTGTGCGGCCTTAATTTCACTGGCAGATCCTTCCGTAACCTTGCGACCAGCGACCATAAAACACATGCGGTTACATTGCTCCGCTTCTGTCATGTAGTGGGTTGTCACCAAAATGGCGGTGCCGTTACGGGCAAAGTCATTAATCAACTGCCAGAACTGTTGCCGTGCTAATACATCGACGCCAGAAGTCGGTTCGTCTAGAAACAAGATTTCTGGCTCATGCATGACCGATGCCCCAAAGGAGACGCGCTGCTTCCAACCCCCTGGCAACTGTCCTGTCATTAAGTGACTCTGTTTTTCTAGTCCACAGATGGCTAAAACCCAGCTAATTTTAGCCTGTTGCTGCCGAGGTGGAATTCCATAGACCCCGCTGTAAAACTTGAGGTTTTCCAGAATCGTGAGGTCATCGTAAAGGGTGAATTTTTGACTCATGTAGCCAATGCGTTGCCGTAAAGCGGCACTTCGGAGATTTCCCGTTTCTCCTGCCAAAGAAATATAGCCCGAACTGATGGGCAACAGTCCGCACAGCATCTTAATCGCAGTCGTTTTGCCAGCACCATTTGCACCCAATAACCCATAGACCTCGCCATAGCGAATTTCTAGATTGAGGGAATTGACTGCGTGAAAATCGCCAAATACACGGTTGAGGTTCTGGGACGCAATTGCAACGGCCTGGGGCGAACGACCCTGCATGGGTGAGGAGGCAGTGGATGGGGTGCCCTTGCCCGATCTGGGAAAGGGGATCAACTGAGGGACGGAACCTTTGCGCCGTAACAGCGTAATAAAGACGTTTTCCAAGGTGGGTTCTTCGGGCTGGAGGCGATCGCAGGTTACGCCAGCTTGAGTCAGTAAGTCCCTCACCTGGACTTCCCCTTTCTGCGCGTCCCTGACCAGAACCTCGATGCGATCGCCCAAGGTCGCCACATCGACCAGCTGCGAATCCGGCTTCAGCGCTTTCACCAATATTTGCTCAGCCTGAAGCAGCGTGGGCGTGCGAATGACCAGCCGACCCAATCCCAAGTCGGCTTTCAGGGCTGAAGGCGTGCCAATCTGCTGGATCTGGCCATTGTAGAGGAGGGCAACGCGATCGCAGCGTTCGGCCTCATCGAGATCGGGCGTGGCGACCACCACAGTAATGCCTTGAGCCGTCAACCCTGCCAGAATATCCCAAAACTCCCGGCGGGCAACGGTATCTACCCCCGTCGTCGGCTCATCCAGGAGCAGCACCTGGGGTTCTGCAATCAGCGCGCAGCAAAGGGCAAGCTTTTGCTTCATGCCCCCAGATAGTCGACCCGCAAGGCGATCGCGGAATTGATCGAGCTGCATGAGCTTGAGATATTTGCGTTGCCTTGCTTCGAGTTGGTCTTCAGGCACCAGCCGCAGGCCAGCGCTATAGCGCAGGTTCTCGTCCACACTCAAATCTAGATACAGCGAGAATTGTTGAGTGAGATACCCCGTCAGGTTACGGGCATCTCTGGCGGGCAATCCTAAAATGTGAACCACACCTGCGGTGGCTTCTAAGACACCGCCCAAAATATTAAATGCAGTCGTCTTCCCGGCACCATCTGGCCCTATCAACCCAAATAGTTCGCCGCGCCGAACGTCCAAATCCATCCCGCGAACGGCCGCGATTTTGCCATAGTGCTTAAACAATCCCCGGACTCGAATGGTTACTTCATCTGAGGGTGAGGAAGCGTCCATGTCTAACTGAGGACTCAGCCGTATTTTAGGATTCTGAAGCATCAAATATTCGCCCTGACCCATGACGGTGATGTATCCAAAACGCATTAGACCGCTGAAGGCACAGGAGAGTGCTTGGCTTGACTGATTAACTCAGTCACTCGAAACGCAGAGGCGATCGCCCCTTCATGTAAACCATCCCCCAGATAGGCTCCCGCATGGTAGGTATGGTTCTCACCATTGGTCGCAACCACTTCATCTCGGTAGCGAAACGATTCCGTGGTGTAAAGGGGGGTGTGATGCTTTTGGGTATGAATTATGCAGTCTTGAGCAATCAACTCCTCCAGTTGGAAGGATAGAAAATATGGCTGGGGTGATGAGATGCCGCAAAGCTGATTCAAGTAGCTGTTATATCCCCACCGAGTCTCCGTCTGGAAAAAATCGAATTCTGAAGGATGCTGGATACCCTCAACGGCATATATGGAAGAATCTCGATGAACAAGGGTTGTTGCATCGTTGGCTTTCCAACTTGAGAACCGTTTCACTTCGGCATCAGTCGGGTCAGCTAACAGCGCCATCACCTGATCGGGGGGCGTGGCAAAGACGACCTTATCAAAGGACTGAATTTCGCTCGTTAATCGCTTAATTTTGACGCCATCCGAGCTTCTGAAAATACAGTCAATCTCTGTATTCAGAACAACCTCACCCTTAAAGCGCTCCAGAATTTTTTCAATATAAGAATAGACACCGCCCTCAATTCTGAGCCAGTTGACCGCAGTGTAGTCCCGCAGCATCGGAATCGACAGCTCTGCCGGAAAGTTATCAATCAGCTCCAGCGGCATTGAGTAGCTATACATTGTTAGTAACTTGAGCCATAGATTGCTAATACTGTGACTCTTTACATACTTCGATAGCGGCTGGTCATAAAAATCTTCGACTTCAGCAAATCGGGTTGTTAGCGCTGATAAGGTCTGGTTACTACTCACTTAAACGTGGAAGGCTGGTAGGGTAATAACTAGAGGGATTTACACAGCATCTAGGAGGGTATTTATGGTACATCTTCGCGTCACGATTAGCCTGATTGACGAAGAT
>JBGSVR010000044.1:0-9049 GCA_041752855.1 Thermosynechococcaceae cyanobacterium | reverse complement strand
CTGCGAAAGTTTCCGCAGTTTGAGGCGAAACCTGTAGAACCTCTGACGGCTTACCAATCCCATTTAACGGATTTGCCCTGCTATCGAATGTGGCCTCAAGTAGGTTTAGGGGCTGGAGCCTTTGCAATGCTGATGCAAAATACCGACATAGGTGAAGCTTTGCCTTTGCCCACTGAGCAATGGCCTGGATGGCGCTGGACAACAGAACGTAAATTTTTGTAAAAAGTTGTGCCACCATCGGTTTTTAGCCCTGATAAATGTATGAATAGCCTGAAAGTTAGTGCAGCAGGCTGTCAAACTCTTGTTGATGCCAATTTACTGACGTTTTTATAGGAACTGAGTTATGTCAGAACTTACGCTAACTGAAAGCCGCCACCTTACTGTAGAAGACGCTATTCAAGAGCTTAAAGCTTCAGCGCAAGAAGGTGAAATCACTGAATTATTGGAAGCTCAAATTCATCTAGCCTTTGGAGATTTTTCTAAAACTGTAGAGACTGTAAAAAGTTATTTTGATAAGAATTTAGAGGTTCAAGAAAAGATAGCACCAGGATTAAATGCACTTCTAGACTCGATCAACACGGTTGAGGGACAGTACAATGCGCTGTTCAGTCAATTCAGTGCAATGGAAGCCGCCGCCGCGAGAAATTACTGTGGTATTTGTACCCCTCCATCTGGTGGGACAGGAATTTGGACAATTGATCCCGTTACGAAAAAAAAGGTCTGTGCTTCTTGCGCGCCTTAGATAATTAAAGATTTTCTCCCGTATAAATATCCTCATAATTTAACGATTCAACTGAGCTATATCAATCTATGGGGTTATGTATTGGCTTGAAAAAACTGATTGATTAAAATAAAACAATACAATGTTAGCTACGGTGCCGTTTAGACGGAAAAGAATGCTTATCTTTTCATGCAATGCCTTTTTCGATAAGGTTTTACCTTTGTGTACTGTTGCTATTCTTGCATTCGCAAGGCCATCTGCTGCTCAAGTTCAGCCTGATAGCACAGTAGGTACTCAGGTTGAGACTAATTTGCAATCACAGCTTTACAGTATTTCAGGCGGTACCCAAGCTAATCAAAATTTGCTGCACAGCTTTTCAAACTTCTCTGTTGAAGAAGGCTGGAATGCAAGATTTCAGCTCTCTGGCACCCCTGACGTTCTCAACGTTGTTGCCCGTGTGACAGGTTCAGACATCTCTAGAATTTTCGGTACCCTTAGCGTTGAGGACGTAGGGCACCCCGTTAGCTTGTTTCTAATTAATCCAAATGGCATTATCTTTGGCCCTAATGCCCAGCTAGACTTGAGCGGATCTTTTCTTGCCAGTACCGCTGATAGCGTTGCCTTTGAGAACGGCTATAAATTTAGTGCCAGCAACCCAACCGCGTCACTGCCTGTATTAACAATCGGGGTTCCCGTTGGCCTACAGTTTGGCACAAACCCTGCGCCTATTATTGGTCAATTTACTCAGCGAGATGTAGATTTTGCTGTGCGGAATGGGCAAACGTTAGCCTTAGTGGGGGGAGATGTTTCCCTTCAGGGGACTGGAGCCTCTATCTTAGATGATGATCCAGGCTTTTCGTTTCTGACTGCCAATTTTGGGCGAATAGATATTGGCAGTGTGGGCGCAGGTGAAACGGTAAAGCTGAGCGCCCCCAATAGTAGCCGCAGTTGGGCTTTAGATTTTTCGGGTGTACAGACCTACAAAGACTTGACCATTAATGATGCTTTAATCGTCTTTGGTATCAATACCGATGTCTTTCTGCGCGGTCGCCAAGTGCGAGTGTTCAATGGGGTGCAGCTTGGTGGTGGCGTCTCGCCAAGTCCAAAAGACATCGTGGTTTCTATTACCGCTTCTGATTTATTTGAGCTAGACAATAGCCAAATTTTTTTAGGTGAAGCTAGCGCCACTTTTGGTGGCAATGTTCAAATCCAGGCAAAAACGGTGCGCCTGAATAGCTCAACCATCATTGCCACAGCGTCTAGTGCAGATTCCAACTCTAGTTTGGCGGGCAACGTTTCAATTCAAGCTGAGCAGGTGGATCTCATTGACAGCCTTATTTCTGCGGGGGGGGGACAGAGTTCGTCTGGCGGTAACATCGTTATCACCACTGGCAGCTTAAAACTGGATCAGAAATCTAGTCTCAGCGCTTCTACTTCTGGCGCGGGGAGTGCGGGTTCAGTTAATATTTTTTCTCGCTCAATTTTGCTAGATCGAGGTTCTGTTATCCGAGCGACGACAACATCTGGTATGGAGGGCGGCATTAACTTATCGGCTCAAGATGCCTTAGTGCTTCGTAACCAAAGCAATATTTCTACCTCTAGCACCACAACAGGTAACGGCGGCAACATCAATATTCTGGCTGGTCTAATTGCCGCTGTACCTAGCGAAGACAGCAACATCAGCACTGATGCTGTGTTAGGCAATGGGGGCAATATCAGCATTACAACCCAGGGGCTATTTGGTATTGCGCCCAACACAGTCAACTTTCCAAACTCTAGCGACATTACCGCGCGTTCAGAATTTGGGCTAAACGGCACCGTTGACACCAACATTGTTTCCACCAATCCAGTGGTTGATCTTGCCGCACTACCTGCGGTACTGGGCACCAAAATTATTGAAACCGCCTGCTTTGGCAACCATAGAGGCGATCGCGATAGCTTCATCTACTCAGGCCGAGGCGGACTGCCCCCCACCCCGTCAGACCCTGCCCAAGGGAGCGCCGTCTGGCAAGATTTACGCTTACCGCCGCTTTCCAACAGCCAAAAACAGGATAGTCTCAATTCGGCCTTCTCGAGGCCATCAACTCCAAGCATGCCATCCGCCGCCGCTGCCACACCCATCATTGAGGCACAGGGATGGTTTTTTGAGAAGAATGGTGCGGTGCGTCTTGTTGCCTCAGAGACTGCTAGGCCACAACAAACCCAATCTTGTCAGGCTACAAAGGTGTCTCCCGCTACCGAACGTCCTTTAGTTGCAGCATTGGGTCATTCATTGGGTCATTAAGGGGCATGAATTTAATAACGTCCAATTTTCAGAAAACGCTCATGTACGTAAGGGCGGGTTTAGCTGATACTGCGTTAGAAAATCCTAGATTTATCGGCAAAACCCGCCCTTACAAAACCTGGATGTTATTTTATTCTCATTTCTAAGCAGCCATGACACCACAACGCTTACGACGATGGAAAACCGCACTCAGCGCATTTTTGATAGGGCTGCTGCTGTGGATCGGTTTACATAACATGGGTCGGGTAAACGCCCAAACCGCCCCCACCAATCCTCAAATTCAAGAAGGCTTATCGCTTTACCAAAACGGCAACTTTGCCGCCGCCGCCCAGCAATGGAAACAGGCCGCAAATCAATCTCAGCAAAACAAGTCGCCTATTCAAGAGGCATTAGCGCTCAACTATCTCACCCTGGCCTATCAAGAGCTAGGCCAAGACGAAGCCGCACAAACGGCGCTCAGTCGAGGGCTAACCCTCGTGATGCCTAATGCTCAAGCCAGTAAAAATACCGTATTGGCGCGGCTGCTCAATACCCAAGGTAGCTTTCAGCTCTCTCAAGGTAAAGCAACCGCAGCCCTAGAAAGTTGGCAAAACGCAGAAAAAGTCTATCGCCAGCTCAACGACCTTGCAGGCACCGCAGGCAGCCTGATCAACCAGGCGCAGGCCGAACAATCCCTTGGCTACTTTTCACGAGCGCGCAGCACCCTCACCCAATCGGAGCAGCTTATTGCCCCACAGCCCGATGTAAACCTCCGGCTGGCAATGGCGCTTAACTTGGGTCAAATGCTTACCCACGTCGGTGAATTTGACCGAGCCAAAGCAATCTTAACCGCCGCACAGACAACCGCCCAAGCCAACCGCCTCAATCATCAAACTGCGGCGCTGCTCATGCAGCAGGGTAATTTAGCCTCTGCTCAACAGCAGCTCCCTGAAGCGCTGGATGCCTATCAGCAGGTGCTGAAATATAGCGATCGCCCCGAAATTCAAACCAAAGCAAACCTCAACCGCCTTCACATCTTAATCGAGCAGCGCCAGTGGTCAGACGCTCAAGCCTTAGCATCCACCCTCGCACAGTCTCTAAATCAGCAGCAGCCTAGCTACCAAACCCTAGGGCAGCGGCTTCAGCTCGCCGAGAGCCAGATTGCGCTTCGCCTTGCCACCCAAGCACCCTCTACCCAGGCGATCGCCCAGGGCTTAAACCAGGCCATTGGGCAGGCACGTCAAACCCAAGACCTGCGCCTAGAATCGTTTGCCGTCGGGTATCTCGGTCGGCTTTACGAAAGCACCCAGCAGTGGGCTGACGCAGAAGCCGTCACCCATGAAGCGCTGAATTTAGCCATGAAAGCCAATTCAGATGAAAGCTGCTATCGCTGGAAATGGCAGCTAGGCCGTATTCTCAAAGCCCAAGGCAAAACAGAGCCAGCTCTTACCTTCTACCGCGAGGCCGTTGACCTGCTCCAGAGTTTGCGCCGAGATTTGGTTTCTGTAGGAAGTGACCTGCAATACGGATTTCGAGAGCAGGTAGAGCCAGTCTACCGAGAGTATGTGGATTTATTGCTCCAGCCCCGCAGTGGTCAAACCGCTACCACAGAAGCCATTAAAACTGCACAACAGGCCATTGAGTCCCTGCGAGTGGCTGAGCTGTCCTATTTTCTGCGATCTTCGTGCCTAGAAGATCGTCGCCGTCCGTTAACCCAGCTCATTTATCCCGATACAGCACTGCTCTATCCCATTGTGTTAGGCGATCGCATTGTCACGCTGCTGAACTTGCCGGATGGGTCGATTCAGATGATGACCCGACCTGTATTAAGCAAACAGGTTGAGGCTGTTGTGGCACAGCTCCGCACTGCCCTAGAGAAACCCTACACCGCACCAGAAGCCAAAGAGCTTGGGCAAGAACTATACCGCTGGCTGGTCGAGCCAGCCGAAGCGCTGCTACGGCAGCAAAAGATAAAAACCCTTGTATTTGTACCTGATAGTGAGCTAATTAACGTCCCTTTAGCGGCACTCTATGACGGTAAACAGTTTTTAATTGAGCGTTATGGAGTGGCGATCGCCCCCAGTCTTCAGCTCATTTCGCCAGAACCCAAGCCCTTAACCCCAACGCGAAGCCTGGTTGCAGGTTTATCTCTAGAGCGGGGTGGGTTTCCACCCTTGGCCTTTGTGCCCAGCGAACTCAAGGCCATTGTGCAAAAGCTGCCAGGGAGTTTGTTGCTGAATCAGCAGTTCACCAGTCGAGCGATCGCCAACGCGGTCGAAAACTCTGCCGTGACGGTGCTGCATTTTGCTACCCACGGTCAATTTAGCTCTAACGTTGACCAGACCTTTATTTTGGCGTGGGATAAGCCTATTACTCTCTACGATCTCAAAGATCTGATTGAAAAACGACAGCAGCCGTTTCGTAAGGCGATTGACCTGCTCGTCTTAAGCGCCTGCGAAACTGCCGCAGGCGACAAACGCGCGTCTTTGGGGTTAGCAGGGGTTGCGGTGCAGGCAGGCACCCGCAGTACCATTGCCACACTATGGTCTGTGGATGATGAGTCTAGCAGCCTATTTATGGAAACCTTTTATGCTGCACTCTCACAGCCAGGAATGACTAAGGCTGAAGCGTTACGACAAACGCAACTCAAGCTCTTAAAAGACCCAGACTATCGCCACCCCTTTCACTGGGCACCGTATGTTCTGGTGGGCAACTGGCTTTAAGTTGGCAATAAAACAGCTCAAGAAACGCAACTCTCTACAATAGAGAGAATACTTTGACAAAACTCCTGTGAAAAAGCGCGTCACTCTTACATTTCCGCGTCGCATGGTGCAAATGCCCGTGACCTATCGGCTGGCGAAGGACTTTAACGTTGCCGCCAATATTATTCGGGCACAGGTTGCGCCCAACCAGATCGGAAAAGTGGTCGTGGAGCTTGCAGGCGATATTGATCAGCTAGATGCAGCCTTAGACTGGCTGCGATCGCAGGATGTAGGGGTTTCCCTCGCCAACCGCGAAATTTTGATTGATGAAGAATCCTGTGTTCACTGCGGGTTATGCACAGGCGTATGCCCCACCGAGGCGCTGTCTCTCGACCCTAAAACCTTTATGCTCAACTTCACGCGATCTCGCTGTATTGTCTGTGAACAGTGTGTGCCCACCTGTCCGGTTGAGGCCATTTCGACCAACTTCTAGAGAATGAGCTTGAGCTAGACTACAGATAACAAATCTGGCAGCGAAGATTATGGTTGCGTCTGTATTTGAAACAGAATCTATTGAAACAGAACCCATCTTTGAACTTGACCCAATTGTCATCCAACTCACGGATGACCAGTTTGAAGAGCTTTGCCGCAACAATCGGGATTTACGCTTTGAGCAAACCGCAGCAGGAGATTTAATCATTATGCCACCCACTGGCTGGGAAACCGGAAATCGCAATATTGAAATTGCATACCAAGTTCAGGCTTGGAGCCGTAAAACAAAAACGGGCAAAGCCTTTGATTCCTCCACGGGGTTTATTCTGCCCAATGGCGCAAAGCGATCTCCCGATGCAGGCTGGGTAAGCCAAATAAGACTGGATGCGCTAAACCCTAATCCAGATAAGTTTTTACCTCTTGCGCCTGACTTTGCCATTGAGCTACGGTCTAAGTCCGACAACCTCCGAACAGTGCGCCAGAAAATGCAGGAGTATATGGCGGTGGGGGTGCGGCTAGGCTGGCTGATTAATCCTCAAGATAAGCAGGTGGAGATATATAGACTCAATCAGCCCGTCGAGATTTTGCAGTTTCCTGAACAGCTTTCTGGAGAAGAGGTGCTACCTGGATTTGTTTTAGAGCTGAAGGAAATTTGGGGTTAGGCTTGTACAAAGCGTAGGGAAATAGACGTGCCTGCATTTCTGAATCTAGATACGCTCATTGAACTCATGCTTGCCATCAGCCTCAGCAGTGCCGCTGGGTTTCGGGTCTTTGTGCCGCTGCTGGTCCTGAGTGCAGCAGCAGTCTTGGGTCATGTGGATTTGCCCCCTAACTTTGACTGGCTAGAAACCCCTCAGGCGCTGGGACTGTTTGCGATCGCCGCCATCTTAGAAATCTTGGGCTATGCCATCCCCTGGGTTGATCATGCCTTGGACTTGGTCGCTACACCCGCCGCAATTTTGGCAGGCACCGTCATGACCGCCTCCCTTGCGCCGGAAATGGATCCGTTGGTGAAGTGGACGTTGGCACTCGTGGCAGGTGGCGGCACCGCAGGGTTAACCAAAGCCGTCATGAATTTGCTGCGCGGCACTTCAACGGCAGCGACAGGTGGGTTAGCGAATCCTATTTTTTCGGCGTTAGAACTGCTGCTAGCCGTTACGCTATCCGTCCTTGCGGTAACGATTCCCGTTGTGGGAGGTGTAGTGGTCATTGGGATCTTTGGGGTCTTTATCTCCAAGCTGTGGCGCTGGTTTGAAGGGTATAAAAGTCGCCGAGCTGCTGCCGCTGTGCAACCCAAATCGTCCTAGGGCAGCTTTTTAGACAAGATAAACCGCTGTTTTCCAGGGGGGTAGTTTTCCATCGTGGCAAACACGCTAAAGCCCAGCTTTTCGTAAAAAGGTTTCGCCTGAAAACTGTAGGTGTCGAGCCAAACAGAGTGGCAACTGCGATCGCGTGCTACTTCCTCCACCTGCGCCATCAGCCGAGTGCCCCAGCCTTGCCCACGATACGCCTCAATCACCGCAAAGCCGCCCACAAACAGCCATCCCCAACGGCTGTCGCCCGTTGCGCCACCCACCATATTGCCTTCTAGATCTCGCAGCACAATCAAAAACTTCTCAGCGTCAAAAGACACCCCGTGAGCCAGATTGTATTCCCGCAGAATGTCAAAAATTGAAAGCTGTTCTGCCTCCGTTGGCTCCTGAATGGTTTCAATAGATAACATTCTGTTTACCCTCAATTCCGAAGCTAGGCTTCATTCGCCTGCTGCCAATAATTGTAGGCACTATAGGCCATTGTGATAACCCCCGTCAAAATGGCAGACTCATCCGCTTCAAACTGAGGGTGGTGCAGCGGATGATTGATTTGACCCTTGCGCCCCACCCCTAACCGAAACATGGAGCCTGGCGCATGTTCTAAAAACAGCGCAAAATCTTCAGCCCCTAAAGACGGCTCTGGCAAAACCGAGACGCGCTCTACGCCCAATGCCTTTTGGGCAGAACGCTCTAAGAGCTGCGTCAGGCGCGGGTCGTTATGTACCGAAGGCACCCCTCGTTCGTAATTGAGATGGTAGCGCGCCCCGTAGGGTTTACAAATGCCTGCCACAATGTCTTCAATCCAGTCCGGCAGACGCGCATGGGTTTCGGGATGAAGCGATCTCACCGTTCCTTTCATCACCACCTGATCGGCAATCACATTGGGCGCACGTCCCCCAGAGATTTGCCCGACAGTTAATACCACAGGGCGCAATGGATTGTGGGTGCGGCTAATGGCCTGTTGCAGCGTGGTGATCACCTGTGAGGCAATCCAGATCGCGTCAATAGCCTCGTGGGGTCTGGCACCATGACCAGATTCGCCAATAATGGTTAGCTCTAAGTTATCGGCGGCGGCGGTTAAAGAGCCATAGCGTACCGCAATCGAACCTGCCGGAATGGATGGAAAAACATGCACTGAAAGAAATGCATTAATTCCCTCAATTGCACCATCGGCAATCATCCAGCCTGCACCCTGAGCAATCTCTTCAGCAGGCTGAAAGAGAAAGCGGACTGAACCAGGGAGATGCGATCGCAATTCCGCCAAAACCATCGCTGTCCCTAACCCAACGGTAGTGTGGATATCGTGACCACAGGCGTGCATCACCCCAGCATTGCGGGAGGCAAACGCTAAAGCCGTGCGCTCTTGAATCGGCAGCGCATCCATATCGGTACGGATTGCCAAACGGCGTGGGTCTGATTCTTGACCCGTCAAATCACCAATTACGCCCGTTTTGCCGACGCCTTCACGGACTTTCAGTCCACAAGAGGATAGAACCCCTGCCACATAAGCAGAGGTTTGGTACTCTTGTCCGCTCAGTTCAGGATGAAGATGAAGGTG
>JBGSVR010000043.1:0-2317 GCA_041752855.1 Thermosynechococcaceae cyanobacterium | reverse complement strand
TTCAGCATGATGTTAGACGGCTTAATATCTCGATGCAAAAACTGCTGGGTATGAACGGCCTTCAAAATAGTCGCAAGCTGAATGAGCCATTGAACAGCCAACCCCTGACCAATGGGGCTACCGCGCTGCTGTAGATACTTTTGTAAATCTAGCCCCGAAATTTTCTCCATCACAAGGCAATACAAAGGCGCGGTCGAATCCTTCGGCAGATAGGCGAAGTAGGCATTCGGCTCAACGGCAGGAATCCCAGGATGATTGAGCTGACTTAAAACCTTTGCCTCTCGATGGAATAGTTCGACGTACTTTGGCTCACTTTTGCTAAGGACTTTCAGCACTTTGCTGATGCCATCGCGATCGCCTACCTCATAAGTCTTTCCACAACCACCCTCGCCCAACATTGACACGACACTATAGCGCCCCTCTAACAGCAGCTCTGACCCACAGCTCTGACAAAACAGCCGATCATCAGAGTTTTGAGGGCGAGGGCAAATAGGGTTGATACAAAGACTCATTTATGATTAAAGGCAGGCGGTAGTTTTAGTATGACTGATATGAATTTATAACTGATATGAATTACAGATGATTCAAGATGGATTATTAGGGTTCAGCATATTCATCGCCATTTCTAAACTAACTTTTAATCGGTTTAGCGATGTTGCCAAAATGCCAATTTCATCTTTGGCAACATGTTTAAATTCATCACTAGTATTTCCTGTACTTAGTTCCTTAGACCACTGAGACATTTCCGTGAGGGGTTTGACAATCGAATTTCGCAAGAATAGATTAAGAATAATAATCGCGATGACACAGCCAGCCGTCAAAATCCCAATGACCAAAAGCTGAAGCCGCCGAGCATCAGCCAAAATTTTGCTAGCGGGAACGGAAACAATTTTAGCCCCCACAATTTCATTGAGCTTCCAGCCAAATCCGTTGTCACTGCCGTAGGAAATAAGCTGGCTCTTGGGCGCAGCGGCAGGAGTGCTGTGGCACCGTAGGCAGGTCTGATTGCTGATCGCAATAGGTCGAGCGACATAAAAAATATCCCCACCTGCCAAACTACGAAAACCAGACTGTTCTTTAAGCGTAGATTGATTGCGAAATTGATTTACAATTTCACTTTCAAAGGTATCTGCTTTGTCTCTAAGATTGGTTGGATTTAGAGTCGCTTCTTTATAGAAAAAGTCTCTATACTGCTCACGCTTTCGTAGATTTTCAAAGACCTCCCGCGCTGAGTATCCTGGGACGGTCTGCGGCAAAAACTGATCTTCGGTTTCTAGTCGAGGCGCTAATTCTGGATTGATTTGAGTGCTGGTGTAGTCTCTCACAGAACCCATTGTCTCAATGAGCAGTGCGGCTTTTGATGTGATCTCTTGTTCCGCATTTTTTTGCAAAATCTGAGATAAGATAATTCCATTAACAACAACAATGATCAGAAAAACGACTAGCAATATTAGATTAAGCTTTGTACCTAACCTAAGCCGATTCAACATTTTAAGCAATCTCCTTTATGGGTAGAAATACGCCGTGAAAGCACACAGGCTCATTTATGAATGAGCTTAATTAAACTTAAAAGTCTTGGCTTCTATTGCTAGAGTAAACATAATTATAAGCTGTTATTAGAAGAGCCATTCCAATTAAATATGTTTTTTAACCGTTTCCTGAGCTTTTCACTACTTTTTTCATTTTTATTGGGCTGCACCTCAACCGATTTATCTGGACAGAAAAAGCTTGTCGTTGGTGTGGTGAGCTATGGCAAAGGCAGTAATGTTGCGGAGCGATATGCTCCCCTCAAAACCCATTTAGAAAGCCAGCTTAAGAGCATTATTGAGATAGAGCCAGCCTACAACGAAGTGCAGGCAGTGCAGCAAATTGAGCGCAAAGCCTGGGACATTGTGTTTGCGCCCCCAGGTCTGGCGGCGATCGCCATTTCTGAAGACCAATACCTGCCTCTTTTGCCTCAAACTGGGGTTGAGACAGAGCGTTCTGTGATTGTGGTGCGACAAGATAGCCCAGTAACGCAGCTTAATGACCTGGCAAATCAAACGGTCGCCTTAGGTCAAGTTGGCTCAGCGACGGGCTATTATTTACCCATCTATAACCTTTATGGAATAACCTTTGCGGGCATTCGCCTGTCCCCCACGCCCCGCACAACCTTAGAGTGGGTGAGTAAAGGAGAGGTGATGGCGGGGGCATTGTCCGTGACTGAGCTGAACCAATATCGCGGTGACTTTGGCTCCACAAAATTTCGGATTTTGGCACGAGATACTCATCAAATCCCATCCGGTAGCGTTTTGGTGGGTTCCACCGTTGAGCGTAA
>JBGSVR010000042.1:0-2248 GCA_041752855.1 Thermosynechococcaceae cyanobacterium | reverse complement strand
GCATTCTCTAACCCAAGCTCTTTGACAATGCTTTCGACTTCGGTACTCATGACGTTAAATCTCAAAAACTTCTAGAAATTCATCTCCAATCCGGTTAAGCAGAACCCTGTCCTCGATCTGCACATAGCCGCACTCATCATTTGCAAAGACCGTCACCACGATGGGTTCTTCAGGTGAAACGAGATGGCTAACCACCCGTGCCTGTTTCTGCTCCTTGCTAAAACTCAACGCTGGCAGGAGCTGGTCATCAAAGTAGATATCCAACGATTGGATTGTTCCTGGTATCTCCTTTTTGCCGATTGACTCTAATAAGTTGTCAAACGCTAATGGGTACTTCTGCATCAAGGGGCGAAGCCCAGCAGGTACCCTTAACGTTTCTTGCGCCGTGAACTTTACGCTCATCCAAGACCTCTCTTATGGTTCTGAATTAATATCGGAAGAATCGAAAACGGGCGAACAAATGTCTCAAAATAGCTGTTTCGCTAGTTCTGCCTGCTCTCGTTTGATAATCTCGTCCGCTTCTTTTTGCCCTTGTGTTCTAGGCGTGGGCAGCAAGATTTCAGCCGTTTCTCTGGTGCTTTTGAGCAACGAACTATCGGGCGGCTGCTGGGGTGAATATTTACCAAGCTGTGACTGCGTATGCGTCCATTGCTTGCCTGCCCACTTGATCATGCTCATGTAGGTAGGATTCGGTTTTGTCTTCACCTTCCAAGGGATATATTCTTCTGACTTTGAAGAGATGCCTCGGTTCTGAAGCACCATTACCCCTTGGGGCAGCTTCACGATTTGGGCAACCGTCAGCATCTTGCGCTCTCGCACCTGTCTTGAGCTTGAGGTGCTGCCCTTGCCACCCGAAGACCCTGTGGTCGTGTTTGTCTCTCGATACTTTTGGCTACCCAAGGACGTTTCAAGGTATTGAGCCGTCACATTAGAGCGCGTGTTAAACCAGCACTTTGTCCCTGCACCCGTGAGCAATGATTCGGTGTCATGCTCTCCGAGCTGGGAGCGCATCTGACTCAGGGTTTGCGCTGCTAGGTTAAAGAACACGCCATATTTACGAATCTCATTGATGTCCGTAATCAAGCGCGGGTAATTGACCAGGGGCAGTTCATCTATGGCAATCTGCAACGGGGTTTGCCGACCCTGATGAGCGTTGGTTTCTACGATCTGACTCAAGAGCGCCATCAGCAAGGGTGAGACGGTTTTACGGAGTCTTGGGGACGCGCCAATAATCAGCAGTTGCTTTCCTTCCATGTGCATGGGGAAGCTGGTCTTGCCGATAAGAGACGGCACGATCTCTTCATCACAAAACTGACCGAATAGGTTCTGTGCTGTCCCTGCAATGGAGGAGGCTGTCTCATCACTCTTGGAGCTGGCAAGATACTGGTCAAACCGTGAGAAGGCCCACGGGTCGATTTTCTCTAGCTTGTCGCGCTGCTCTCGCAGTCGATCCGGTAAATCATCAAAGTTCAGCAGCGCTCGACAGCCCAACACGTTATCCATGCCAGGGATATGACGCGCCATACTCATCACCGCGCCAATCAACTGACGACCTGCTGGAGTAAAGAAGTCATCGGCTTTGGCATCTTTACTCGAAAAGTTTGCCTGAAGCATGGATGCCATTTCAAGCGCTTTAGAACCCACCGCAGATTCACAGATGTTCCAGATCCCAGACTCTTTTTCACCAGGGACAAACAGGTGAATATCCTTTGCCTTGTACCCTAGCTCTTGGGCAATTGCTACAAACATGGAGGTCTGCACTGGGTACTGCAAATCAACAATGACCTGCGGATATCCCTTTTTAAGATGTTCATAGATCGCCTGATTGAGAATGCCGTAGCTTTTCCCTGATTTGGGTGCCCCAAAGGTCAGGATGCTGGTGATGACATCGTAGAGCGGGACATTGCCCAACATATAGCTCAGCTCAGTTGGGTCTTTACTTGCTGCTTGCTGAAGCACTAAGTCGCGCGCGCGTTTTAGATGTTCTGGTTTTGCCCAATAGGATGAACCTTTAATAGGGGTTTCTCCTTTGACAAATTCTTTCCAGCACCAATACCCGCCATAGGCCAGGATTAAGCCAGCGGCTAGGCCATATTCACCAGTCGCTATGTTGGGGATCGCCTGTACAAGCGATTCGGGACGATTCGGGTCTACACCTTCAAAGCCAGTCTTACTCTGCTTACTCATGATTTAATACCTCCGACTGCTAAGGATTTCTTCTGCTCAGGCTGTTTCTGTTGAGGGACAT
>JBGSVR010000041.1:0-1931 GCA_041752855.1 Thermosynechococcaceae cyanobacterium | reverse complement strand
TGACCAAGCTGTTGCTTACCCCTGCTCCAATCTCACAGATGTTTCCTGAACCCCATGCAGCCTCTGCATACCTCGCAAAACTTGCGAGCTAGAAAACCCGATTGTTGTGCTGTTTTTGAGGTGAGTATGAAAAAGCGTCTTTTATTTTACTGTCAGCATATTTTGGGCATGGGGCATCTGGTTCGCAGCATGGAAATTGTGCGCGGACTGCTTCCAGAGTTTCAGGTGTGCTTTATCAACGGTGGCGAAGTGGTCAAAGGCTTTGAGATTCCGCCAGAGGTGGAGGTAGTAAATCTCCCTGCCATTAAAACCGACGCTGAATTTCGTACCCTTCAGCCCGTGGACAAGTCCCTAGATTTGGCGACGGTGCAGGCCATGCGAACCCAAACTCTGCTGGCGCTGGGCGATCTTTTTGCGCCAGACATTCTCATGGTTGAGCTGTTTCCCTTCGGTCGGCGTAAGTTTTCCTTTGAGTTAATTCCACTGCTGGAGCAGGCCAAGAGCCGTCAAACTCAGGTAGTGTGCAGCCTACGGGATATTGTCGTCACTAAGCAAGATCTAGCCAAACATGAGGCCAAGGTCTGTAAGCTGATGAATCAGTATTTTGATGTGCTGTTGGTGCATGGCGATCGCCACTTCCAACCCCTAGAAGAAACCTTCTCGCGCCTGCCGGATCTGACCTGTGAGACGCACTACACAGGCTATGTAGTGCAGCCCCAGCCCGAAACGCTCGTTCCTATACCAGAACAAGCACCGCTGATTCTGGCAAGTATCGGTGGCGGACGCTTTGGTCACGAACTCCTCTACGGGCTGCTGGAGGCCGCGCCACTGTTAGCGCAGCAGACCCCTCACCGCATCCAAATCTTTACAGGGCCGTTTATGCCGGAGGAAACGTTTGTTGAGTTAGAGGTGATCGCCCAAGCCCTCCCTAATGTCAGCATTGATCGCTTTACGCCCCACTTGCTGAGCTACATGAAGCAGGCTGACCTGTCCATCAGCATGTCGGGCTACAACACCACCATGAATATTTTGACCACGGGCGTTCGTGCCATGCTGCTGCCCTTTACGGGCAATGACGACCAGGAGCAGACGTTGCGATCGCAGAAGCTAGCGCGCTTAGGCGTGGTGGAAGTGCTGGCGCAAGAAGATTTACAGGGCGATCGTTTTGCCCAGAAGATTCTCCGCTGTCTTCAAACCCAGCAGGCTCCGGTTCAGTTTGACTTTGACGGCGTGCAGAACACCGCAGCCCTTCTGCGAGATCTTGCCGTGAAGTCGAAAGCAGCTTAGTTCTTGAATCTAATGCCTGAGAGTCGGTTTGAAAAGTTTCTACCGTTTTGCACCCGCCCCCTAAATCCCCTATTCTGGGGGACTTTGCCCACTCTTAAGTCCCCCAGAATGGGGGGTTGGGGGACAAATGTAGAGCATGGGAGGACTTTTAAAACAGTCTCTGAATCATTTCCTGAATTATCACCAAGCTTTAATCAAAACTCTGAAGGATTTTCTATCATGACGCTCAAAGTTTGCCTGACCACCCTTGAATTCCCGCCCGATGTAGGCGGTGTAGGAGAATCAGTCCAGCGCATTGCACAAATGCTGTCAGCGCTGGGTTATGAGGTTCATGTTGCAGTGTTTCACTCAAAACTGCGCAAAGTTGGGGGGGTAGTTCAGCCCAGAGTGGGCAGCAATACCGAACAATGTTCGGGAATTTGGGTGCATCGCATCATGCCACCCGTCCGCTCTGAACAGCCGATGGTGCAGGACTTCTTGAGCGAAATTTATGCTCAGATGAAGCTCCTGCACTGTCGGCATCATTTTGATCTCTTCCACAGCTTTTTCATTAGCGAAACCGGATTTTTAACCACGCTTCTTGCTAAAGAACAGGGCGTGCCCGTGGTCAGCAGCATTCGCGGCAGCGACCTGCACAAGCATAT
>JBGSVR010000040.1:0-1720 GCA_041752855.1 Thermosynechococcaceae cyanobacterium | reverse complement strand
ACGTTCTCATCAAGCCAGAGAACCTTCAGAATAAACTTGGACAAATATACCTCCAGCCAATGTGCTGACTGCTACATAATCTACAATCGATGATCTTACCGCATTCTTAGGGCACTGCAAAGCGATGACTTCTCCCACTCCAAACGCAATCGTGGTATTTGATATTGATGGCGTGGTGAGAGATGTGGCTGGCTCTTACCGACGGGCGATCTCCGATACGGTCGAACACTTTACCCAAGGCCAGTTCCGTCCTACGCACAAAGAGATTGATGACCTAAAAGCAGAGGGCTGCTGGAACAACGACTGGGAGGCTTCTCAAGAATTCATCACTCGTTTTGCTAAGGCGCAGCGTAATGCTGAAACTTTGCCCAATTTTCACGCGATTGTCGATTTTTTTCAGCTTCAGTATCGGGGCGAAAATTTTTCAGGATATATCCAAAAGGAGCCACTGCTCATGAGTCAAGCGTATCTAGCGGAGCTGAGCAGTGGCGGTGTGTTGTGGGGCTTTTTTAGCGGCGCAACGCGAGGGTCGGCTGGATATGTCTTAGAGCAGCGCCTAGGGCTAGAAAACCCTGTGTTAGTGGCAATGGAAGATGCACCAGGAAAACCCGATCCGACGGGACTATTTCAGGCGCTCATGTTTCTTTCTGAACGTCACTCTTTGATTGGAGATCTTGCTATTTCACTGAACTATCCTCTTGTCTATGTGGGCGATACGGTGGCGGATATGCAAACGGTGGCGCGTGCGAAACACCTGTACCCTAGGCAGAAATGGGTTGGGGTTGGGGTGATTCCGCCCCATGTAGAAGGGCGGCTAGCCTACACGCAGATGTTGAAAGGGGCGGGGGCGATCGCAGTCTTAGATTCAGTCGAACAGCTTACTTCAGACTACATTGCCAGCAATCTTTCGTAGTCGCCACAGAAAAATGAGAATCGTTAAGGAGTATGAAGTGATTAACCGTCTCTCCCCTTAGGTGAGTAAGATTTTGGATAAAGAAGAGGGTATAAAATTGTGAGTCTTCCAAAAATAGAGTATGCACCTCGAAGCCAGAACGTTCGCGTAGTAGGGTATGAGCGTGGAAGTGACGAAGCGCCTCGAATTTATAGTGTAGATAACCTATTAAGTCCTGGAGACATGGGGGACTTAATTGAAGCGTGCTATCGCCAGCTATACTTCCATGCCTTTGCCTCAGATCGCGAACCATTCCTAGAATCACAGCTACGCAATAATCAGATTAGCGTGCGCGAATTCGTTAGAGGTTTAGCCCTATCGGATACCTACAAACGTAGCTTTTATGACCTCAATAGCAACTATCGTTTTGTAGAACAGAGCGTCCAGCGACTTCTAGGTCGTGATGTATACAGCGAACGAGAAAAAATTGCCTGGTCAATCGTCGTCGCCACCAAAGGCATTAAAGGGTTTATTGACGAACTGCTTAATAGCGACGAATACCAAGAAAACTTTGGCGATAGCATCGTCCCGTATCAACGTCGTCGGGTATTGCCCAGCCAAAGCATTGGTGAAACGCCCTTCAACCTCAAATCGCCGCGCTACGACGGGTATCATAGAAGCAAGCTAGGGTTCCCTCAGATCATTTGGCAAAGCATCGTCAAAACCTACCGTGCGCCTGACAGAAAGGCCAAAACCGGAGATCCATCTCTATTTTTAGGCATGGCACAGAGTATCCGACCCACCGGAAACCAGCCCCAGAACGTCTCT
>JBGSVR010000039.1:0-3719 GCA_041752855.1 Thermosynechococcaceae cyanobacterium | reverse complement strand
CTGTCTCGCCTCAATTTTGGAGCTATATTCCCCCCGCAGCCAGCGGACAGCGCTTGTTTTGAGAACTTCATCGCTGGCATCATGACCGCGCCAGTAGGCAGCAATCACTTCAGCAAAGTCGTAGCCGCCCACCATTTCAGAAAGATGTGCCAGCCGCTCCCGAATGACGGCTTCGGGGCTGATGCTGCGATCGCGGCCTTCACTAATAGCCGAAGTTACAAAGCGCTCCACAACGCTGGCAAGGGCACCCCCTTCTGGTTTGGTGCGAGTGGAGAGGTTCCGCATCAGTTCGGTGTAGAGCGATCGCGCTTGGCCTCCGGTAGCGTGAAGTCGGCGATCGGGGGTGAGGTCTGCATGTACCGTCACCAGCTTTTCCTGAAGGGCAATCGAGCGCACTAAAGACAGAAAAAAAGTTTTGCCAGAGCCGTACTCGCCAATTACAAACCGAATGGCAGAACCGCCCTCTGCAATCCGCTTCACGTCTTGAATCAGCGCCTCAATTTCCCGCACTCGCCCCACCTGAATCAGCGGGAGACCCGTGCGGGGCACCACCCCAGCCCGCAGAGACTGAATCACCGCGTCGCGCTCTTTCGCCTTAATGACAGGGGTTTTAGTCACGACAGCAGCTCCTGCAACACATCTGGGTTCACTTCAAGGGGGTCTTCTCCCTCTGTTAGGGCTTCGTCGCAACGCTCAAAAGCGGCTTCATTAATGAGTTCTAGTGCGCCATCTAAGAGAAGGTCTAAGCGTTGGGCAATGCCCATGAGTTCTTCACGGCTCCACATAGTCTGCTGTTTGAGGGTTTGCAGAAATGTGGCATGGGCAACATCTAACCCTAGGGTAGTTTCAGTAGAGGTCGCCACAGTAGATTCCTCAATGAAAACAGACTGAAGGAGCTGGGTCGCCTCTGCTGATTCAAGCTGCTTTGCCTGAACAAGATCTAAGTTTAAGTTAAAGGGGATGGGGGACTCTAATTCAGGTTCAGATAAAGGAACTGAATTGCCAGTAGATTCAAAGGGAGCAGAAGCTTTAGGCGTTCGTTTTTTGCGGGTACGCTTTTGGGTTAGCTCGGCAATCTGGGCGATGAGATCAGCATTATCAGCCTGAATTTGAATCAGCTCAATGGCGCGATCGGTTGCAATTTGGTTGAGTTCAGCGACTTGAGTTTCTAGGGCGGTGCGTTGAGTGAGAGCAGTCGTTAGCTCCCCCTGAACTTTGTCCAACTGTTGCTGAAGCTGCTGGGTATTATGTTGAGACTGTTTGACCGTAATCTCAACATGCTGGGACTGACTACGCCACCAATAAAAACCTATTCCTAAAGCCCCACCAATCCAGAGATCTCGCAACATGCTGATTCATATTCATCAATTTGCAACACAGAATAGCGCAAACTGTGGGCAATAAGCCTGATTCAGTCTTGGATCAGCTTAATATCAGCATGTTTACTGAACCCAATGCTAGTCAATATTGATCGACTGAGGCGCACTACCATTGCTGCCATTGCCTCCAGGGGGCGTATTAGAAGGCGGCACCATTACGCCTAGCTCTCGATCTAACCACGTTCTGACTGGATCTTCAGATAGATTGAGTCGCAGTAGACCTGAGGCAAACCCGCCTAAAAACGCCACGGGCTTTTGAACCAATTCTTGAAAAATGGGGGATAGTTCTTGAACAAACATAACAACCTCGCACGCCTCAACACTCTGATCTTAACGGCTCCAGCTTGATTTAGGTCAAACTTACTTATTGACGATTAAAACAGTTTGTAGACCCATGCAGCCCCACATCACCTCAATCCCGATTCTTCAGCTTGCGTCAGGTGATCTGCTCTCGCTCCAGCTCTATCGGTTTTATGGCAAGCAATCTGGCGCTAAAGTTTACCTTCAAGCAAACCTGCACGGGGCAGAAATTGTCGGTAATGCAGTCATTTATGAATTATTAGACTGGCTTACACACCTAGAACCTGATCAGCTAAACGGCGAAATCTGGCTCGTTCCGGTGTGCAATCCCCTTAGCACTAACCAGCGATCGCACTATTTTTCATCCGGTCGATTTAACCCTTACGACGGCAAAGACTGGAATCGCATCTTTTGGGACTATGAGAAAGAGGCAGAAGACCTGCTTGGCTTTGCCCAGGCTCATCTGCATGTAGAGACAGAAACGATACAGAATATCTATCGCAAACGAATCCAAGCTCAGTTTGAAACGCTAGGGGATAAACTGCGATCGCCAGCAGGCGCTCCGCTTTCAGATCACTATCGGTTTCACCTTCAGTCACTTTGCTTAGATGCAGACTACCTGATTGATTTGCACAGCACCTCAAATCAAGGGCTAGACTATCTGTACTATTTTGCAGGTCGAGAAGAAAGCGCAAGGCTATTTGGTTTAAACTACGGCATTCTGCTTGATCGCTACGATGGCGATGCTTTTGATGAGGCATTTATTAAGCCGTGGTTAGCGCTAGAGCAATGCTTTGCAAAACTGGGGCGAACCCTTCGCTTTGAACGAGAAGCCTGGACCCTTGAGCTAGGCAATGGTATGCAGATGAAGCCTCCTTCCGTTAGAAAAGGCATTGCAGGCATCCAAAACTATCTGATTCAAAAAGGACTGGTGCAAGGTGTCGCGTTGCCCCCAGCCACATCCAAAGCGCAGATGTACTTAGCCAGTACCAGCAAACTCCAAAAATATTATTCACCCTTCGGCGGCATGGTTTGCCCTCAGGTTTCTTTAGGCGACTTTGTCCAGCAGGGGCAGGTGCTGTATCAACTGCTGAGCTTGAATAAACAGTTGCTGCTTCCCCCAACACAGATTGAGGTGGTAGCGCAGCAGAATGGAATTGTTTATGACCTTGCCTCTAATCAGGCGGTCAACATGGGCGAATATGTTTTAGCCACCTTTTAGCGCCACCGCTAACCCTAAAGCTTTGCAGCTACCAATCAATATCAGGCATATCTTCAGAGGCTTGTTTGAGCGTATTTTGCCAAATGGCACTCATTTTGAGCAGGTACGGATCGTCTGCCCCTAGTTTGAGCTGATGCCGAACCACGAAAGAATTTGCTTCATACATGATCAAATTAACGGGTGGCCCCACCGAAAGATTAGATTTCATGGTTGAGTCGATGGACAACAGCGCACATTTAGCGGCGGTTTCTAAAGGCGTATCGTAACTAAGGGTGCGGTCTAAAATCGGCTTGCCGTACTTGGTTTCACCAATCTGAAAAAAGGGCGTTTCCTGAGTGGCTTGAATACAATTCCCTTCGTTATAAATGAGGTATAGCTCTGGCGGTTCACCTGGGATTTGCCCCCCTAAAATAAACCGACAGCTAAAGTCAATGCCGTCTTGCTTAAGCCACACACCATCTTGCTTATGCATTTGACGAATGGTGCTGCCAATGTAGCAGGCCACATCGTATAGCGTTGGGCAGGCGTGAAGACTGGCTTCGGCCTGCGCTTTAATATCTCGGCGCAAAACGGTTAAAACACCTTGGGTTAAAGACAAACTGCCCGAGTTACACATTAAAATCACGCGCTCTCCTGGCACAGAAAAGTCAAATAGTTTCTGAAACGAGGAGATTTTATGTTAGCGCTGATAAGGTCTGTGCTACGTAACAACTGCCAGTGGAAGTACTTTCTGTTCTTTCCAGTAAAGATCCCAAGATTGATTCAACGTAACTGTCTTCAAAGCAGCCAGTCCATCTGCCGTTTTTTCTGACCAGTGC
>JBGSVR010000038.1:0-4884 GCA_041752855.1 Thermosynechococcaceae cyanobacterium | reverse complement strand
ATGTTAACGGCTGTATCAAAGCCAATAGAGCGCTCCGTTACCCCGATATCGTTGTCAATGGTCTTGGGGATGCCGACAAGATTCCAGTTGCCCTGCTGCGCGAGCTGGCGCAAAATTGCCATACTGCCATCGCCCCCAATGCCGATGATGGCATCTAGGCCAAGCTGGTGATAGCCCTGAATAATTTCTTCAGAGCGGTCTTTCAAGATTCCATCTGGCATGGGGAAGGCAAAGGGGTTGCCTGTATTAGTGGTGCCCAGCATAGTGCCGCCTGCCGTTAGCCAAGAATCGACGGTTTTGATGTCTAGAGGCCAAACGCTAGCTGGGTTTGCCATTAGCCCTAGGGTGGCCTGACGAAGGCCTAAAACTTCCCAACCATAGGTACCAATCGCCCGACGCACCACTGCCCGAATAACAGGATTTAGTCCAGCACAGTCGCCGCCGCTGGTTAGTATGCCAATCCGCTTATGCTCAGCCATTTTCACTGCCGATCCTGTGTCTCAAGATAAGCAGTACCATACGCCCAAATGAGGACACTGTGTAGAATTTATCCGATTAAAAAGGACTATGTTATAAAAAATTCATGATCACTAAAAATAAGGATTCCTTTGAACGTGAACCCCTAAAGACGATCAGGCCAAACAAGACCCGGCTTCCAACGCAACCGAGCCGAGCGACCCAAATATGCCAGACCTATCGGCACCAGCAAGAAGAATCGATTGGTTTTACTGAGATGAATCAGAATTTAGTCTGTAGACGTCAATGAGATAGACCTAATTATATTTAAACTCAGATAAATATTTGCTGTAAACATCTTTTAAATATTTAATTTGATCTTCTGTAAAAAATTCTTGGTAATAGTAGGGCTTTCCCTTATATTTAGAAATATGATTGCCGTGCCAATGCGTCATTGTGTCATACTCAGAAAACGTGTTTTTAGATGACACGATTTTCTCTATGTTTTGAATTTGATATCGATACGTCATATCTTCTCTCATCTCACAAGATATTTTTATATCAAAAAACTGATCGATGGAGTCATAGATATTATTAAAATCATCAAAAAAGTCTTCATACCTCAGCATAAGAACATTCTTTTTATTTTTTATCTTCAGAATGTCTGAAATCCCATTCTCTTCAAATTCTATAATCTGTTGCTCTATTACTTCGTTTGTAGGACTCAATGCATAGCGCTGAATAGAAGAGGCTATGCAGTCTAATGGATGTCGGTAACTAACGACAACAGGATATCTTGATATAATATGTCTATAAGTATGCTGTTTTGTAATCTCTTTCTCTGGAAAAATTTCTCTTAAAATATTATAAATTAGAGTGCTACCACTTCTCGGAGGGCTAAATTGGAGGATTTTATTCGTCAAATCTTTCTTCAGAAAAAATTGATTTAATTTAGAGAGTTTTATGTTTTTTACAGACATTCTATCTTTAAAGAACTTCAGTACTGAAAATTTCTTGCTACAGCAAAATGCATCCAATAAATTACTCATTTTGCTCTGAGCCAATACATTGATGCCCTGATGTGCAGTTCTAACATATATCAAAAACATTTGGTATGTGGCGATTCTATGTCTAGCATAGTATATGACTGACTCTAGAACTCCTTTCTAGAAAGGCTTTCAGATTGTTCACCACAGCAACAACCGCTATGGCATGGAGGAGATTACCCTGCAAAACCTTGTGAACAATACTCAAACTCTGCCTAAACCATTGGCTTAAATAAAAAAGTTAGTCCCTGTGAACGAGAAATACTTTCGCTATTTACTGATCTTGCATGTCGTCTGCATATTAGCGGGATTGCTCGCTGCATTGATTCCAGGTGGCTATTCCCAGGCACTTTCGGATGCCTATAATAATGAGCCACTGCCTTGGAACTGGGATGATCAACATGTTTGGCTCATGCTTGCGGTAACTTTGCCGCTTTTAGCCGGCGCTGTGACGGGAGTTATAGGACTGTATCTATTTAAAAGATGGGGGCGAACGCTCTCGCTTTACATCACAGGAGTTAGCCTAATTCTGAACTTATTGATTGGCCCAACCCTTTCAACGCCTCTAGAAAACATGTTTTTGGACACCTCTATGCTTCTTTGGGGAGCCATTCTTGCGCTGTCTTACTACTCGGCGCTCAGCAGTCGATTCAACGTTAACCGTTAGCCATCATTATTGGCTGAAAATAGGCTTAGTAAGAGGTAGACGGGCTGAGCGCCCCATTGCCGTTTAGGAGAATTATGAAAAGACACAGCAATGTTTTAATCATCGGGGGGGGAGCCATCGGATTAGCAACTGCCCTAGAACTAGCATTGCGGGGTGCATCGGTCACAGTTCTCAGCCGCAATTTTCAAGAGGCTGCACTCCATGCCGCTGCCGGAATGCTGGCACCCCAAGCGGAAGGGATTTTGCCAGGGGCGATGCTAGCGCTATGCCTCCGCAGTCGATCGCTATATCCAGAATGGGCCAGCAAACTAGAGGCATTGACGGGCATCGATCCTGAATATTGGCAGTGCGGCATCATTGCGCCACTGTACGGGGATGTAGAGAGGTTTCGTGGTGCTGAAGATGAGTATTGGTGCGATCGCCCTTCTCTCAACACCCTCCAACCTAATTTAGGCCGCGAAATCACAGGGGGATGGTGGTTCCCAGAGGATGGGCAGGTCAATAATCAGGCGATGGCTCAAGCCTTACACGTTGCGGTACAGCAGCTTGGCGTAACGCTGTGCGATGGCGTAACGGTCGAGCGCATTGCCCATGATGGTGATCGGGTGACGGGGGTGCAGACCGCCGAGGATGTGTATGAAGCCGACTACTACCTTTTAGCCACAGGAGCATGGGCAGGAGAATTGCTATCTATCCCTGTCGTGCCGCGTAAGGGGCAAATGCTGTCTCTGCGATCTAAGACCGGAGAACAGCCGTTGCGCCATGTGCTGTTTGGTAACGGCACCTACATTGTGCCGCGCCAAAATGGACAGATTGTGATTGGTGCCACCAGCGAAGACGTGGGCTTTACACTCCACAACACCTCAGCAGGCATTCAGCAGCTTTTTACCGAAAGCAGTCGGCTGTATCCGCCATTGCAAGACTGGATTTTTGAGCAGAGCTGGTGGGGGTTTCGACCTGCAACACCCGATGAGTTGCCTATTTTAGGCGCAAGCCCTTACAAAAATTTGATGCTGGCAACAGGCCACTATCGCAATGGCATTTTGTTGACTCCCATTACCGCTGTCCTCCTGGCAGAGTTGATTTGCGATCGCAAGGTTGACCCGCTGCTGAATGCTTTTGGCTATGGTCGCTTTGGTGGCGTTAATCATTCACATTGAGAAATTGGAGTTTGAGAGGATCTCTCTGGTAAAGCGAAGCTAGCCAATAAAAGGTATTACGGTGGTTAACCATCTGCTACCGGAAGCTGCCAGGGTTATCATCGAAGTTGCCGCTGTTGTCAAAATCATCATCAGAACTGGGCGGCTGGGTACCCAAAGGCTTGTAATCTACATAGTCACCGTCTAAAGGGCGGACTCTTGGTGCGGAGCTATCGCCATTACCTCTAGATCGACGACGCGCACTCCGAGAACTTCCACTCGCAGGAACTTCAGGTTCAGGTAACGAAGATGACGATAAAGAAGATTCAGACCGACCGCGACGACGACCACTTGTAGAAGGCTCCACCTTAGCGGGGCGCTCTTCACCATAGCTATAGCCGCTGTTCTCTGGGGTAGAAGCTATAGCATCCCCCTCTAACTGAAGGGGTTGCTTACGACGACGCGCACGGGGTTCTTCACCACCGCCATACTGCTGGCTGTCATCATCAGAATAAGAACTGCTTGGGCGACGAGCGCCGCTGCTTTGAGCGCGGCGGGGTTCACGGGTATCTTCCGAAAGTTGATCTAAGTAAGCGCTTTGATAATTATCACGAGCACTGGAACCTTCGCGTCCCCCACGAATGCGCCGCACCCGTGAAGATTCTTCCATCGGGATGAATTCATCATCAAACTCAGCCCGCACCTCTGACCTAAAGTCATCCTCAAACCCTGAGCGTGAAGATCGACTCGGGCGATCAGGTGAATTGCGAAATCCACCGCCATTTCCACCATTGTTACCGCCACCGCTGCTTCCTTGATAAAGAGGCGTATTACCAGGTGTCCGGCGTCTAATATTTTCAACCATTAATGCAATCAACATCCCAGCAAAGACCATGAGCTGAAACGAAACCAAAAGGTTCAAACCCAGATCCGCGAAGCATAGAATGCCTACGAGCAAAATTAAAGCTGAATAAACTGTATCGGAGTCGCGCTTATAGCCTGGCTTGAATTTGTCTAAAAAAAACAAACCCACCGCCATTAGAATGAGCACAATTCCAACTAATAGCGGAACAGGAGTACCAAAGTTCACGGTGGATTCCTCTCAGGATGACGACTCGGTTGAAATGAAGGAGCCGTAATGGGTGTAGCAGTGTAGCGTCAACGAAGGCTTGTATACGCCACTGCTGGCTTTCTATCAGTCTAATCCTAGCGGTCTTTGTAGGTTTTGTCGTGGCTTAGCGCAACGGCACCCTATACCAAAAAAGCCTACGGTTGATCGCTTTCAACCGTAGACCTTAAGGAGCAAATGGATATTGCCTTGCACCCCCAAGTCTAAAGCTGCCTGGGTTTTAAATTCATTCAGCCTTAAGAGCGCTGAACTTTATCGAGTTGGCTGACCACAATAACGCCAGCGGTAATACCAGCCAACACAACGCCGCCAGCCGCTAGACCAATAAAGAACCCATTCAGAGAAGGGGTGATTGTCATTAAAACAGGCATCATAACCGTTTTCTATCAAAACATTACTTTAATCTTAGAGGGTTGCCCGACGCTTGAGAAGCACTAATTTAAAGTC
>JBGSVR010000037.1:0-5362 GCA_041752855.1 Thermosynechococcaceae cyanobacterium | reverse complement strand
CATCGTGGAGAAGCTAGGGTCATCTCTCTGGTGAAAAGGTTAAAACTCGAATCATCGGTTGGGACATAGATCCCGAATGACGCAAGGCCGAGTTATACCCCTCCTCTGAGTCGTGAACAGGAATTTTAGGATGCAGGATATAGAACAGTGGGTCGGGATTGATGTGTGTAAGCGTTGGCTGGACGTACATCTGCGCCCAGCAGATAAAAGCTTTCGTGTGAGCAACGATGTTGATGGCATTCATAAAATATTGCCCCATCTGCATCCGATTGTGGGCGTGGGTCGCATTATTTTAGAATCTACCGGAGGACATGAACGTCAAGCTGCATTGACATTATCCAAGTTGGGCTACCCCGTGGTGGTGATTAATGCAAGGCAAGGGCGAAACTTTGCTAAAGCAGCCAATCAACTGGCAAAGACAGATAGGGTAGACGCGGCAATATTGGCTTGGTTTGGAGAAGCGATGAAACCGCCGATCCGCTCATTTGCCAGTGATGCCCAAGCTGAGATCCAGAGTTTAGTCACTCGTCGCCGTCAACTCGTTGAAATGCTCACGGCTGAACAAAACCGCTTGTCAGGATTACGCGGCACCGCCCAGCAGGATGTGGAAGCGCATCTAGCGTGGCTACGCGAACGCATTAAGCAAATTGATGAGCAGCTCAATACCCAGATTCAGGAGTGTCAGAGCTGGAGCGAGAAACAGACTCGACTCAAAAGTGTTCCAGGAGTTGGCAATGTTGTTGCCGCAACTTTGCTGGCGCTGTTACCAGAATTAGGAGAACTGTCCACGCAAAAGATTAGTACCCTCGTTGGGGTGGCTCCGCTCAATCGTGATAGTGGTCAGATGCAGGGTAAACGCACGATCTATGGCGGTCGGGCTGCTGTTCGCCAGATGCTGTACATGGCAACGTTAGTGGCGGTTAGACATAATCCAGTCATTAAAGCTTTTTATGACCGCCTGTGCCAGCGAGGGAAGGTTAAGAAGGTGGCGTTAGTGGCCTGCATGCACAAGCTATTAATCATTCTCAATGCCATGATTAAAAATGGCACAGACTGGCAACTACCCCAACTTTGTGACTCTCAATTGACATGATTTGCTTGACTTTCAAGATAATCGCTTCTCCCTAGGGAGAGGGAGCAACATCTAATTCCCCTTCTCCCTAGGGAGAAGGGCTAGGGGATGAGGGCATTCAAAATGCATGGCTTCTCAACAATTCTCTAGATTATTGAATTCACAACCTTAAACAGTTTGGGCTAGCCCTTCAAAACAATATTTTGTAATGCCCTTAAAACCTTCGGATCTTTTGCAGATTCTGGATCAAAAACAGTCAGAATTTTCGCAGTTTTATCACGATGCCTCTGCAACCTATCAAGCCTATCGCCGCGCCCTGCGAAAAGTTTCGGCGCAGTCTGACCTATACATTGCCGACATTTTGTCAGATCATGCCCATCCTGGAGCGCGTCCCCTAGAGACACTGGGGAAATACCCCAACTGGATTGTGCCGTCTAAGCTGAAGTGGCCTAACCGTGAAGAAAGCTTGGAATGGGTGCGCGATCGCCTCACCAATATCATCACCTTTGCGGTAGACGGCTCCCAGATTTTCCCCACCAAAGACGTTGCGCCGCCTATTGCCCTTGTGCAGGTGGGCTGGTTTGAGAACGCCCATTCTGATGAAGGGATCTACGACAAAAACGTGCGCCTTAGCATCATGACCCCCGCCGAACTCCAGGTGCAGCGCAACGGGCGCTCCCTTGATCGCCAGGTGAGTATGCGTCGGTTTGAAATGGAGGTAACACGCGCCATTGAGTTTATTGAAGACCATGCGAGATGCCAAGATTGCCTCGTCTTTTTTGACGGGTCGCTGATTGCTACCTTTGCCGAAGCCTTTGACTTTGAATGCCGCGCCTTTTATGCCCAGCAGTACGTTAACCTGCTGCGCGCTAGCGAACGGTATCGCGTGCCGCTGGTGGGCTATATCGACACCTCCCATGCCTGTGACCTCATCCAAACCCTACGCTGCCTAGATAGCCTCCCTGAAACCACGACGCTCAATGACGCACAGCTTTTAACTTCAGGAATGCAGTGGGGCGATCGCACCCCGCTGTTTCTATGCGATCGCCCTGGCGACGCTTGGGGGCAAGGCATTTTGGCAGAATATGAAGAACAGGCCACCCGCGTTACCTTTACCTACCTTAAAGCCAACGACAACCCACCCGTTCGCCTAGAGTTTCCCCGCTGGATGCATGAGGCAGGCTTAATCAATACCGCCTCAGACTACGTGCGCGGCGAAATTATTATCGGCAATGGCTACCCCTACGTCATCGAAACCGCTGACCAAGTTGCGGTACTGCAAGCCGAAGACCGTCAGCTCTTCTATCGCCTGCTTCAAGAATGGGCTGAAAAATCCGACATTCATTTCCGGTTCTCACGCAAGATGGTCAGCAAGCTTTTGCGCCGTCGTTAAGAACGATGAACTATACTGAGAGAAATAGTTAATTTTTGTAACAAAGATGGCGAACCCAACGCTCCAAGAAATTTCGCAGCAGCTCGACAGCGACAGTACCCGCGATCGCCGTTTAGCCTTGGTCGCGCTGCGAGATGTAGCCCCCATCGACGCGGTTCCCCTGATCAAGAAAGTATTAAACGATCCCAGCCTAGATATTCGTTCAATGGCGGTGTTTGCCCTCGGCATTAAGCAAACCCCAGAGTGTTACGACATTTTGCTCAAGCTGCTCGACGATACTGACTACAGCATTCGAGCCGCAGCAGCAGGAGCTTTAGGCTACTTGGCAGATCAGCGTGCCTTTGAGCCGCTAGTACGAGCTTTTATGGAAGACACTAACTGGTTAGTGCAGTTTAGCGCTGCGGTTTCTTTAGGCAACCTCAAAGACCCTCGCGCCCGTGACACCTTGGTAAGAGCGCTAGATAACGAGGCTGTGGTGATTCAGCAAGCTGCGATCGCCGCCCTCGGTGAAATTAAGGCCATTGATGCCGTCACAGATATCCTGCGCTTCACCCAATCTGAAGACTGGCTAGTGCGTCAGCGTCTTGCCGAAGCATTGGGGAATCTACCCTCGCCGAAGACCGTTCCGGCACTCAAATACCTGAGCAAAGACGAACATCCTCAAGTCTCAGCGTCAGCGGTGATTTCGCTTCAGCGCTTGGGTGAAGCACCCGCTTAAACCCTAGTCACTTTAAGACCGCAATCCTTTCGCAGCAGTTAACCACTGTTCTAAAAACGCCATCACCTGAGCCGCAAGGTCAATTTGAGTCGCCTTCTCAATCCCTTCTAAGCCTGGGGAGGCGTTAACCTCAATCACTAAGGAACCCTGCTGCGTTCTCAGCAAATCGACTCCCGCGATATGTAGCCCAATCGCCTGGGTTGCTGCCACGGCGATCGCCGTTTCCTGATCTGTCAGCTCAACAGGGTGCGCCGTCGCACCGCGATGCAGGTTGGCTCTAAATTCTCCAGGTGGCCCCTTGCGCTGAATCGCCGCTGCCACCTGATTGCCAATTACAAAACAGCGTAGGTCTACCCCACGGGCTTCATCAATGCATTCCTGCACCAGCACGTCGGCATCTACCCCGCGAAACGCTTCAAACAGGGCGCGGGCGGTTTGTAGAGTTTCTGCCAGCACCACCCCAATACCGTGGCTGCCCCTTAAAAGCTTGATGACGACCGCCTTTGAATCCATGCAAGACAACACTGTCTCAATATCCTTAGAGGCATAGGTAAAGCCCGTGGCTGGCATTGGCAGACCCTTGCTGGCAAGTTGCTGATAGCAGTGCAGCTTATCTCTGGCACAGGCGATCGCATCGGCTGAATTCAGTACGGGCACGCCCATCACTTCGAGCTGACGCACCACAGCAGTGCCGTAAACTGCCTTGCCAGGGCCAATGCGCGGAATAGCGGCATCAAATGTAGGGCAGCGCTGACCCTTGTGCCACAGTTGAGGATTTTGGGTATGAAGCGTGATTGCGCAACGCAGAAAATCAATCACCTGCACCTCGTACCCACGCTCTAGACCCGCCTCTAAAAGACGGCGGGTCGAATAGAGCGAAGCATCTTGCGATAAGATTGCAACTTTCATAATTCGTTAACGAAAAGTCAACAGAACAAAACGAGGCAACTCTGTCTCTATGCAGTAAACCTCTTGCATCAATCCTAACCCCCTCATCCCTTTCATATAGCCCAAAGGCTTTACTCTTCTCCCACCAGGGGAGAAGGGCTAATTCCGGCTCCCCTCGCCCGTTCTGGGAGAGGGGCTGGGGGTGAGGGTCATATTCGTGCAAGAGGTCTACTATGAGAAAACCCCTAAACAATCACAATGGCGAACGATACATCTTTGACCCTCAATCTTTTAACGCCAGAACATACGCTAGATCTCGGTAAGCAGCTAGGTCATTTACTGACCGCCGGAACCATTCTGCTTTTAGATGGAGACTTAGGCACAGGCAAAACCACGCTGATTCAAGGGTTAGGGGCTGGACTCGGCATTATAGACGCCATTGTTAGCCCTACCTTTGCGCTCATTCATGAGTATCCTGAAGGCCGTATTCCGCTGTATCACTTTGACCTATACCGCCTTACCCCTACCGAAGTTCACGATTTACACCCAGAACACTACTGGCTAGGGCTAGAAGCACCCCTCGGCATTACTGCAATTGAATGGTTTGAACGTCTGGCAGATGCGCCCGAAAATCACCTAAAAATTAAGCTAACCCACACAGAACAGGGCAGAATAGCAGCCTTAAGCATGTCTGGCTTTGTTGATCGTTGGCATGAAATTAGACGGAGCCTTACTGCGAGAAGCGCTGCAACTTGACCCCAAACACTTAAGTTCACTAAAGCTTCTAATTCTCAAGAAGAATGTCTTGTTGCAAATGTCCAGCGAATTAGTGTAGGCTTATTGTCAACAAGCAAATTTTATTGCGAAGTAGGACGATGTATACTGCAAACGCGCTAAAGTCCGAACTCAACGAAAAAGGATGGCGGCTCACTCCGCAGAGAGAAACTATCCTTAACGTATTTCAAAACCTCACCGAAGGAACTCACCTGAGTGCAGAGGATCTCTATAACAAGCTCCAAGAGCAGGGCGACCCGATTAGCCTGTCTACGATTTACCGCACGGTTAAGCTGATGGCGCGGATGGGAATCTTGCGCGAACTTGAGTTTGCGGAAGATCATAAGCATTACGAAATCAATCAGCCTTACCCTAATCACCATCACCACCTCATTTGTGTGAAGTGCAACCGGACGATTGAGTTTAAAAGCGAGTCGATTCTCAAGGTGGGTTCTAAAACAGCGGAAAAAGAAGGCTTTCATCTGCTCGACTGCCAACTTTTGATTCACGCGATTTG
>JBGSVR010000036.1:0-4044 GCA_041752855.1 Thermosynechococcaceae cyanobacterium | reverse complement strand
CCACAGCACAGCATCTCGCCAGCTTGTGCGATGGCGTTGACGAATCCACAGCACACGCACCAGCAGATCCGCTGCAAACAGTCCGACAAAGCCAATGTCTATGACCCAGAAGCGATCTACAAAATCGCCGCTTTCATCAATGGGGCGATAGTAGTTTGCTGCCATTAAGGGCCGAAAGTCTTGGTTAAAATAGGCCAGCTCTGCCTGCCAATTTTGCGCGTTGAGGTGCTGGAGGCTCCAAAAAGCTCCGAAGGATTCCCGCGCAGATTTCAGCTTCATGTGCTGCCGCATTCGGTTCTTGAGCCTCTCGAGATTCCCTGACTTATTGGCGATGCGAAACGGATCTTCTTGGATCATGCTGATGCTGCGATCTTTGAGGTCGAGTAATGTCTGACTGACCTGTGGGCTGGTCAGTCCCTCTTGGGCGATTAACCCCTGCAGCCGATCCACTGTCGTTAGGTATTGATCGGTATCTGTGTAGGGTTCAATGCCCTTGATCCAGTCATAGCGCTGGGTGAGCTGAGGCAAATAACGGAAGTACAAATCTCGAAATCGGATATAGCTAACATCAAACAGCACTAGGCCAAAGTTCGCCAAGGCTACCAGCGCAATCAGCGCATCTAGGCGTTTTAGCCACGGATGCGCTGCGGCTGGAGAAGACTTGCGAGAGAGGGGCGTGGTGGACATTCAGCGAAGTATTGAGGATAGAGAGGCTGTTCACATAGCTCGTCTTTATGCTATCAGCTCAACTTTGTTCATTTTTATGCATTTGGAGCGGTCTAGGTTAAGAGTTATGGCATCCGCAGGCTAAAATAAACCTATGAGTGATGCCCAAAAAATTATTACAGACAATCGTCAAGCCCGCTTCCAGTACGAGATCATGGAGGTCTATGAGGCGGGTATTGAGCTAACGGGGACTGAAGTAAAGTCTCTGCGCGCGGGCAAGGTGAACCTCAAGGATGGGTTTGTCCGCATTCGCGGTGGCGAGGCGTTTTTGCTAAATGTGCATATTTCGCCCCAAAATACCGTCGGTCAGTTTTTTAACCATGAGCCGATGCGGAACCGCAAGCTGCTGCTCCACGATAAAGAAATTCGCAAGCTAATTGGTCAGACGGAGCAAAAGGGGCTAACGGTGATCCCCCTCAAGATGTACTTTAAGCGAGGCTGGGTGAAGGTGGCGATCGCCCTGGCACGAGGTAAAAAGACACACGACAAGCGCGATTCTTTGAAAGAAAAGCAGGATAAGCGCGATGTAGAACGCTTTATGAAAACCCGCGATCGCGATTAGACTCCCGCTGGCTACCCTGCGGGAGGCAAGCCACGACTTCGCTCAGCCAGCTAGAGGCTTGAGATTGTTCCCTTCGACTCCGCTCAGGGAACAATCTCAGACGGTCAAACCTTTTCTATAAGTCGCCTAAACGCGAGTGGCGCGATTCGGGCTGCCACCACGTTCCGCCTCTCTCACCTTTTTGCCACGCCAAAATATCTTAAGAGGTGTCCCTGCAAAGCCCAACACCTCTCGGAACTGCCGCTCAACATAGCGACGGTAGTTATCTTTAAAGACCGCAGGGTTATTGACAAACAGCGCAAAGGTCGGCGGTTTGGTGCTGACCTGAGTACCGTAGTAAATTTTACCCTGCTTCCCTTGGCGGGTGGTAGGGGGCGTGTGCCAACTTAACGCCTCTTCAATCACCTCATTGACCACAGACGTGCTAACGCGGCGCTGATACTGTTCGTGGGTGGCATCCACTAGAGCCAAAATGTTGGCAACCCGCTGCCCCGTGACGGCACTGACGAAAATAATCTGCGCCCAGTCCATGAAATTAAGGCGATCACGAATTAACTTCTCATACTCATAAATGGTGTCGTTGTCTTTTTCAATGGCATCCCATTTATTGATGACCAAAATACAGGCGCGACCCTCTTCAATAATGCGCCCCGCCAGCTTTAGCTCTTGCTCGGTAACGCCATCCACTGCATCCACCACAAACAGCACCACATCACAGCGGCGGATGGCTTTGAAAGCGCGATTGATCCCGAAAAACTCAGGGCCGTATTCCACATTCTTTTTGCGGCGAATGCCTGCGGTGTCGATGAGCCGATAGGTTTTACCATCCCGCTCTACTACCATGTCAATGGTGTCTCGCGTGGTGCCAGAGATGGGGCTAACAATAGAGCGCTCTTCACCAACAAAGGCATTGAGGAGGCTAGACTTACCGACGTTAGGGCGACCAATAATGGCAACCTTAATTTCCTCTACCTCAGGCTCTGTCCCCTTTTCTGGTAAGAGGGTCAACATTTGGTCTAACAACTCGCCCGTTCCGTTGCCGTGGATGCCCGATAGCGCGTAGGGTTCGCCTAAACCTAGGTTCCAGAACTGCGCCGCCTGGGATAGACCTAACTGAGGCGATTCACATTTATTGACTGCCAATAAGACAGGGACTTTTTGGAGCCGCAACCACTGAGCAATTTCTTCATCTGCGTCCATCTGCCCTTCTCTGCCGTCTACCACCATAATGGCAACGCTGGCTTCAGCAAGTGCCGTCATCACCTGCTGCCGAATCATCGGCAAAAACTCAGTTTCGTCATCAAACACTAAGCCGCCCGTGTCTACCACCATAAACTCGCGATCGCACCAGTAGGCAGGGCGATAGGTGCGATCGCGGGTCACGCCGGGTTCATCATGAACAATGGCATCCATCATGCCCGTTAAGCGATTGACGAGGGTAGACTTGCCGACGTTTGGACGACCAATAATGGCCACAATTGGGAGACCCATAGGGGAGATACCTGAACTTCAATTAAAGATTTAGCCAACGTGAACCCGCACTAAAGGCTGGGCTGCATAGGCAATACGTCTTTGGCAGAGAGTGAGCGTGGATAACGGAGGGAAACTCTCTATCTGCTCACGAAACGTTCGACGTAATGCTGTCGCATTTTTTGGCGTTCCCTCTTATAATAGCGCCCCTCATCAGTAAATCAAAATGACAAAAAATCAATGATTGTTCGTCATTCAATGAAGACAAATTACGAATCGCTAATGGCCTAAAGGGATCGTCGTAGGATGCAAAATAATGTTTTAGGCCAGAACACATAAGATTTCTAGCCTCATTGATAAACCTAACGATTGCCCTATTGATTGATCGTCGAGCTTAAGGAGCGCCCATGACCATTGCAGTTGAGCCAACACGACAGGCTGACGAATCTTTGGAGCAGATAGCAAAAACGTCACTCAAGGTGGGGATTCCCAAAGAAGTTTATGCTGGCGAACAGCGCGTTGCCGCTACCCCTGCCACCGCTCTGGTACTCCAGAAAATGGGGTTTGAAGTGTGGGTGGAACCCGATGCAGGTGCCTGTGCCAATTTTTCCGATGCCAGCTATGAGCAGGTCGGGTGCCATATCTGTGATGACGTGAAGCAGCTTTGGGCGATCGCAGACATAATCCTCAAAGTCCGTGCCCCCCAGCAGCACCCTGAACTGGGCTTCCACGAAGCAGAATTGATACGAGCCGACCAAACCCTCATAAGCTTTATCTGGCCTGCCCAAAACGCGGCGCTGCTCGATCAGCTTGCAGCCCGTAAAGCTACCGTGATTGCAATGGATTCCATCCCGCGCATCACACGGGCGCAAAAAATGGATGCTCTTAGCTCCACGGCAAACCTTGCAGGCTACCGCGCAATTGTTGAGGCCGCCCATCAGTTTGGGCGCTTTTTTACAGGGCAAATTACCGCCGCTGGTAAAGTTCCGCCTGCAAAAGTCATGGTGATTGGGGCTGGCGTGGCTGGGTTGGCTGCCATTGGCGCGGCTCGAAGTATGGGGGCGATCGTCCGTGCCTTTGATACCCGTCCGGTGGTGAAAGAACAGGTGCAAAGCATGGGTGCCGAGTTCCTTGAACTAAATTTTCAAGAAGATGGCTCTGGGGCAGGGGGCTATGCCAAAGAAATGAGTCCTGAATTTATTGCCGCAGAAATGGCGCTGTTTGCGGCTCAGGCTAAGGACGTAGATATTATTGTGACCACGGCACTAATCCCTGGTCGGCCTGCA
>JBGSVR010000035.1:0-9086 GCA_041752855.1 Thermosynechococcaceae cyanobacterium | reverse complement strand
GACAGCCCCCATGCCCGTGAGTATGTCCAAAAGCATCAGCTCTCGAAGGGGGGTGGGCTTCAGGGTGCGTTGGCGAGTCTGGAGCAAAAAGGGCTAATTTATGGGCCGAAGGAAGGGTATGCGATCGCACTCCCCCTGTTCCGTCTGTGGCTCAAAAATCGACTGGGCTAGAGGCTATGCTGCTTTTTGGGGTACATACAGGTGTTCTTGAAAGCCGATAAACACTGCTCGAATCTCTGCGACGTTTCCTAGTGCTGCTACCGCATCGTTTACGGCCTGATACTTGAGCGTCAGAAGGTGCGGTAGTTTGGATTGGTCTAGTTCGCCTACGCCTTCTTTAATGTATTGAATGAGAACAAAGTCTAGAAATTCCTGTTGCTTGCCTGTGTATTGAGAAAAAATCAGGTTTTTGTGGCGTGTTACTCTTTCTTGGCGACTAATGGGCGTGGCAGCATAGGCAATATAAGCTAGCACGTCGTAAAGGTCGCTTTTTTGGGCATCGATCAGGCGACTCATTTCAGCAAGCTGTTCGTCGCCGTAACCTTTTTCAGCGAGTCCTGACAATAGGGCTTTGCGGGTATCTGGACGACTCCAGAGCGATCGCAGCTCTTCTTCGTTTTTGAAAAGCTCTGGAATTTCGCCGAAGAGTCGCGTTACGAATTCGGCGGCGGTCATGGGTTTGCCGTCTGGACTCCAGAAGCTGGTGGCGATTTGATATTGAATGATCCGGTCTTTGCCGTCTGCAAGTTTAATTTTGATGGTTTGAGGGCGGTGAACGGTTGTAGCTTCGCCGTTGGTCTCTGGGTTGGAAGCATTGTAGATGCCCTTGCGCTCTTGCGGCCTTGGCAGAATCACTGGGGTTGGTTCGGCAGGTTCGCCGTCCCATTCTGGGTCTTGGAAATGTTCGTAGGCTTTCACAAAGTCGTAAATGGTGAAGTAGTCTTTGCCGTCAAAGAGGCGGGTGCCGCGTCCGATAATCTGTTTGAACTCAATCATGGTGTTAATGGGGCGCATCAGCACAATATTACGCACATTGCGAGCATCCACTCCGGTGGAGAGCTTTTGGGAGGTGGTGAGGATCGTGGGGATTGATTTCTCGTTGTCTTGGAAGGTGCTGAGGTGCTGTTCGCCCAGTTTGCCGTCATCGGCTGTAACGCGGACGCAATAGTTGGGTTCGGTGCTGATTTTGGTTTGGTTGATTAGGTTACGAACGGCGAGGGCGTGGGTTTGGCTGGCACAAAATACCAGGGTCTTTTCGGTCTGGTTGATGGCTTCCATGAAGATCTGCACTCGGTAGCGTTCGCGTTCTTCAATTTCTATGATGCGGTTGAAATCTGCTTGGGTGTAGACCCGCGCTTCGTCTACGGCTCCTTCGATGAGTTCGTCTTCTGCGCTATAGAGGTATTCGTCTAGGGTGGTTTCGATTTGCCGCACTTTGAAGGGGGTGAGGTAGCCGTCGTTAATGCCATCTTTGAGGGCGTAGGTGTAGACTGGGTCGCCGAAGTAGGCGTAGGTGTCGGCGTTGTTTGCGCGTTTTGGGGTGGCGGTAAGGCCAAGCTGTACGGCGGGGGCGAAGTGTTCTAGGATGCTGCGCCAGGTGCTTTCGTCGCTGGCTCCGCCGCGATGGCATTCGTCGATGATGATGAAGTCGAAGAAGTTGGGGGGATAGTCGCTGAAGTTATAGGCTTGTGGGGTTGTGGCTTCGGCTTCGCTCAGCCAGCGATCATTATGTAGGCAGCGATCATCTTGTATTGGTTGGGTTGTGGCTATTGCCGTTGGCAACGCTTCGCGAGCGGCTTCGCTCAGCCAGCGATCATCTTGTATTGCTTGCTGTAGTGTTGGTTGAGGAACCTCTCCCGATCTTTGGTCAGAATGTATTGCTGGTTGAGCGAAGCCGAAACCAGCTCCCCGAACAGTCATAAAGGTCTGAAATATTGTGAAGAAGACGCTGCCGTTTTTGGGGACTCGGCCTTTTTTGCGGATTTCTTCGGGTTCTATGCGGACAAGGGCGTCGTCTGGGAAGGCGGAAAAGGCGTTGTAGGCTTGGTTGGCGAGAATGTTGCGATCAGCTAAAAACAAGATGCGGGGGCGACGGGCAGGTTGATGGCTTAGGTTCCAGCGGCTTTGGAAGAGTTTCCAGGTGAGTTGGAAGGCGACGAAGGTTTTGCCTGTGCCTGTTGCCATTGTGAGCAAAATGCGGGTTTTGCCTTGAATGATGGCTTCTAGGACGTGTTTGATGGCGTTGTGCTGGTAGTAGCGGGCTTCCCAGGTGCCGCTGCGGTCTTCAAAGGGGATGGCGGCGAAGCGATCGCGCCACAGTTCGGCTCCGCTCACTGCTGGTTGATTCTTTTCGCTAAAGGTGGCCTCCCACAGTTCGTCGGGGGTGGGGTATTGGCTGATGTGGGCTTCGGCTCCGGTGAGCATGTCGATTTGGTAGATGCCGATGCCGTTGGTGGAGTAGGCGAAGCGGGTTTCTAGTTTTTGGGCGTATTTTTTGGCTTGACCTACGCCTTGGGTGTCGGGCAGGTCGCGTTTTTTGGCTTCGATGACGGCGAGTTTTTCGCCTTTGTAGACGAGGACGTAGTCAGCGATGTCTGATTGGGCGCGTTTGCTGCTGCCGATGAGGCGACCGGGGGCAATGACTTCGCGACGGATGCGGCTGTCTGCGATGATGCCCCAGCCTGCGGTTTTGAGGGCGGGGTCGATGAGTTCGGCGCGGGTTTCGGCTTCGTTCATTCCCATTGCTGAAGTTCCTCTTCTGGTAGAGGCTCAAAGAAGGTGTCGCTGAGTTGGCCGGTTAGCAAGCCTGGGAGGCGGGACTCCTCCCACATTTCTGAGAGGGGAATAGTTTGTCCATGTAAAGCCTCGCGTAAACCTTGATGAATCCCTTGGATTACAATTTCTGTAGGTGTTTCATCAGGATCATCTTCGGAAATTAAGACGATAACCCGAACCCGCTGTGGTTTGCTTATTCCCAGCATTTTATCGAGCGTAAGCTCACCATGCTCATTGATGGTTGCGGTGGTTTCAATTGCTTTCATGTATAGGGTTGAGCCTCTAGCTGCATTACGGCTTGAGTGATTTCAATCTTCAAGGCGGAGGCGATCGCCCGTAGTCGGTCAAAGCTGGTTGAGCTGTAGTGGTTGGCCTCATAGCGTTGAATCTGCTGTTCTTGAATGCCGATTTTGTCTGCCAAGTCTTTTTGAGTCAAGCCAGCGGCGATCCTTGCTTCGATTAGTACAGTTGGCAAGTCGCTCAGTGAGTTTAATACGAAGGTCGATCTATTGCCGCTTTTAAGTTGTTCGTATTCGGCTATTTCTTGCTTAAGTTGGCGAATTGTCGAATTTAAGCTGTTTGTCCAGCCAACAATTTGACGAGGATGAAGGTTAGGATCTTGAGGGTTGATGGCGGCTAATTCTTGCTCGAATTCTCTCAATTTAGTATGAGTGATTCTGTACTGACGTTCGTTTTGAATCATGGCTGCACTCCTGGATGGGTAATCATTTCTTTGGGGTCTAAGACAATTACGCCTTTGGGTATGCCTTCGCGATCAGTTTGAAAGAAACCCTCATAGATTGGAGGGCTAAACAGGGTTCCACCAAACACTTCTATTTGAGATTCAATATTTTCTACAAACAGCGGATCGAGAATGTTGAAGTCGAGTCCAAAGTTCTCGTACCAGCCATCGAAGTCATTCGGGTTTGCTTTGCTGGTCACGAAGCTGCCGCCAATGATGACTCTGCGACAACCTGCGATCGCCAATTTACGCAGGGCTGCGGCTAGACCTGTTGCTAATTTTTGGCGCTGAGGGTTGGTGGCAAAGCGTTCCATGAATTTAGGCCAAGATGTTTCATGAATCCCCGGTGGCAGATAACCAAGTTCATTGAATGCTGGAATGGGCATCGGGGAGGATGAACACAACTAAAAAAGCATGTTGGATTTATTTAGTATATCTTTGAGAATTGGGGATTGTCCTGCTTGCGTTTAAGCACTTTTATGCCCAAAGAGAAAGCTGCCCAGATTGATGGACGTTTTGCTTAACTGGCTCTGTACTGTGGAGACAATCTTTACTGATGGGACGATGCTCCTCAGCAGCTTCTATCGTCTGCTTAGCGGTATCTGCGGTGAGTTCGCCTGTGAAGGCTTTTTGGAGAATGGATTGCTTAAGTTCTTTAAGAGCGGCGAGTTTTTGCTTGTAGATCACTTCTAAATATTGAGTTTCAGCAGCAAGCGAAGTTATGTTTTGAACAACGAATTTTTGCTCGGCAATCTTTGGAAGGGGAATAATATATTTGGCGACACTCTTTGCGCCAAGGTTCGGTTGAGCAGCGCCATTATCGTATAGCTTGATTAACCTCTGACCGACTACACTGGTTAGAAAATAATAAAGAAAATGGCCGTTCAAATGCTCTTCAGGTCGAATTATGACTAAAGAGGAAGCTACTGCTCCTACGGTCAACGGATCGACTAACGCAGTTTTGCCGATTGTTGCACCTCTCAGACAATAGACTAAGTCTCCCGGTTGAATTTTTCCGCTCCGAAGTGATTCATATTTTTCTTGGGTGATGAAATTCATTTCGCTTTGAGACAGAGTTCCGTCAGGCTGAATATGTCCTGTATTTATCCACGGAATCCCTAATTCAACGTATTCTTCTCTATTGGGATAATTCTTCCCACGATCACCATTCTCGAATCGACACACTTCTCCTAACTTTTTCTTTGACCAGCCTTTATCTTTATGAGTAAAGACCTCATTTACATGGCTTTTGAATAGCTCACGGGCGTTAACGAGGTTCTTTTCGGTGTTGGTGATCGCCCTATCAATCCCCTCAAACGCCTCATCCAAAATCGCCACAATCTTCTTTTGTTCGGAGAGACATGCAGGAAATCTTACATCTAGTTCTTTCAGTATTCGATAGTGTCGGGCATATCCAAGCGACTTTATTGGACAAGCATTTAGAAAATAGTAGAAATATTTGGGGTCGATAAGATCTTTTGGCTTCAATATCTTTACCCCATCTGCACCTAATACGAAATCAAAATCTACATACTTTAAAATTTTAGTGTGATCACCAAAAATAACAACGGGATAATTTTTTGCATAAAAAATATCTGTTTCTTTGTCCCAATATCCATTTATAAAATCTTGTTCTTGTGAAATTATCGGAAATTTACCTTTCTCAAGAAATTCTTTCCGTAGAATCTTGTTAGGATATTTAACTTGCTCAAGGCATTTCTCAAGATTGAGTGTTTGCCATTTTACACTCATAACATCCCTCCAATTCCAGCCAAAATCTCCGCATCTAGAAGCGAAATACAAACAGTGTGGCAAATTCTTTTTATTGACCACATAGAAAAACTATCACAATGTTTCAGACTGTATATGTAAGCCATGATTGACATTTGAGCTGGGTTTTCGCTTCGGCTTCGCTCAGCGAGCAACCTTGATTGCACTGTCCACCGAGCAAGATATAGCTGGCTGAGCGAAGTCGAAGCCAGCAGCGCAGCCAACCGATTCCAATATGTCGCTAAAACCAAGTGGATTGACATCTGTGCTGAGTTTTCGCTTCGGCTTCGCTCAGCGAGCAACCTTGATTGCACTATGCGCCCATCAAAGATTAGCTGGCTGAGCGGAGCCGAAGCCAGCGACGCAGCCAACCAATTCCAAAATGTAGAACAATGATTGCAACATTTCCCAATTTCTAATTTAATCATCCTCAACCTCCCGTCCATCCCAAAGGCGTAACCGCTCCGAGATCGCCTCAGGACTGGGCAACTCCTCCCGATACGCATCAGGCAACTGCGGCACAATCGTATAGGTCGCCACCCCAATCGAACGCACCGCCGTCCGTAGGGCATATTCCACCACCGTCTTATTTTTAGAGCGACAGATAATCATCCCAATCGGCGGATTCTCGCCCTCCATCCGTTCCTGACAATCCAGAGCTTCTAGATAAAACTCCATTTTTCCCTTGTGTTCCGGCTTAAAATCGCCAATTTTTAACTTGATTGCGACCAAGCAACGCAAACGGCGATGAAACAGCAGCAGATCGATAAAATATTCCTGCCCACCCACCTCCAGCCGATATTGGTTGCCATTATCAACGAAGGCAAATGCACTGCCACACTCAGACAAAAATTCACGGACATTATTAACCATTGTCCGAAGCTGGTGATCGTGGATCCGTTCCTTAATCTCGTCGAAAAAATGGGTATAGCCTTGGAGCTTTATTTCACTCACACCAGTTCTCCGATAATGTGACTCATTCTGACACTCCGCCAAGACATGCAGCTTATCCCGATCACCTTGAATCAGAGCCATTTTCTTTGCCCGACTCCAGCCCTGCACCTGCTTTTCACGGTAAAATGCATCCGCCACATGCTCAAACTCCTCTGCATAGACCAGCTTCACGGGCAGTCGTTTCGCCGTATGGTTTGCCCCCATCCCGTTTTGATGTTGCCACAAACGACGCGGCAGGTTCTTTGTGCTGCCTGTGTAGAAAGAACCATCACAACATTCCAGAATGTACATGTAAGCCATGATTGACATTTTGGCTGGGTTTCGCTTCGATTCCGCTCAGCGACCACGCTTTTTTGTGCTGATGTTGAGCTAATTAGCCAAATATAGCTGGCTGAGCGGAGTCGAAGCCAGCGACGCAGCCAACCGATCCAGAAATGTACGCCCCCTCATAACATCCTTCCAATCCCAGCCAAAATCTCCGCACTCTCCGCATCCAAAGCAGCGATCGCCTCCAAAATCTCTAGCGGATCCCGTAACGGAGCCTCCTCAGCCTTATTCGGATTCTTCACCGACAGATCAAACGTCTCCGCGTCAACATCTGCCACATCCACCAGCCAAGACTTCTCCGACTGTGCAAACGTCGCCTGAAGCGCCACAAACTCCCGCAGATCCTCATCATTCAGAGAATTAGTCTTCCCCATATTCCGTCCAGGATCGAGCTGGTAATACCAGATCTTCTGAGTCCGAGTGTTAGTTCCCTGAGCGGAGCTGAAGGGAGCGCCCTTATCAAAAAACAACACCACTGTCTTAACCCCAGCCCCAATAAACGTCCCGCTGGGGCAATCCAAAATCGTGTGTAAATCGCAGCTCTTCAAAAGCTCCTGCCGCAGCGCCCGCGACGCATTATCCGAATTCGACAAAAACGTATTCTTGATCACCACCGCCGCCCTGCCGCCGCGCCGCAGAATTTTGATAAAGTGCTGCAAAAACAAAAACGCCGTCTCCCCCGTCTTAATCGGGAAATTCTGCTGCACCTCCTTGCGCTCCTTCCCTCCAAACGGCGGATTCGCCAAAATCACATCAAACCGATTCTTGTCCTCAATATCGCTTAGGTTTTCCGTCAGCGTATTGGTATGGATAATATTTGGCGCATCAATGCCATGCAAAATCATATTCATGATGGCAATCACATAGGCCAGACTCTTCTTTTCCTTCCCCGTAAAAGTTTCCGTCTGTAGCTGCTGCAACTGCTTCGTCGTCAGCTCACCCTGGCGCAAATAGTCATAGCTCTCGCACAAAAAACCTGCCGAACCGCAAGCCCCGTCATAAATGCGATCGCCAACCTTCGGCTTCACCACCGCAATCATGGCGCGAATCAACGGACGCGGCGTGTAATACTCGCCCCCATTGCGCCCCGCATTCCCCATATTCTTGATCTTGGCTTCATAGAGATGAGATAGTTCGTGCTTCTCTTGCTGAGAGCGAAACCTCAGTTCGTCGATGTATTCCAGCGCATCTCGCAAACTGTAGCCACTCTGGAACCGATTCTTAATCTCGCTAAAAATCTCCCCAATTTTGTACTCGATTGTGTCTGGACTCGTCGCCCGTTGCTTAAAACCCTGAAGGTAGGGGAATAACTGACGATTCACATAATCAATCAAATCGTCGCCCACAAGCGCATTATCGTGGTCTGTCGTTCCATCCGCCTTTTTAGGTGCCGCCCAAACCGCCCAGCGATGAGCCTCATCAATAATAAATTCATAGGGCTTGCCGACCAGCTCCGCCTCTAGCGATCGCTCCTGCTCTAAATCATCCAGATACTTCAGAAACAGCAGCCAAGACGTTTGCTCCGTATAGTCCAGCTCCGTCGTGCAGCCCGCCTCCTTCCAGAGGACATCATCAATATTCTTGAAGGTTTGCTCAAACATCTAGGATTTAGCTGAAGCCCATGAAACAATTCTTTCTCAGTGTATTAAAGAGTTGCCTCAGTCGAAGCACAGACGCTGACAGCTACCCCTCTTCCGTACTCTGGCTTAAAAATCGACTGGGCTAGGGTTTGTTAAGCTCACTTTTGACCTAGGCTAGAATGGAGCATTACTCGTTTTGGAATTTTCATAATATGTCTATATACGCTGGTAACCTCTCCTATGACGTTACCCAAGAGGATCTCACCAGCGCCTTTGCTGAATATGGGACTGTCAAATCTGTCAAACTCCCCACTGACCGTGAAACAGGTCGGCTGCGTGGATTCGCATTTGTCGAAATGGGTAGCGACGCGGAAGAAGAAAAGGCGATCGCCGAACTTGATGGCGCTGAATGGATGGGTCGTAGCCTGAAAGTCAACAAGGCTAAGCCCCGTGAAGATAACCGAGGCGCTGGCGGCGGCAGCTTTGGCGGCGGTGGTGGTGGTGGCGGACGTCGCTACTAAGACCAACTGATTCACGGTAACTAACGAACGGTTGAGAAGCGATCACTCTACTTCAGCTTATGCCTGATGGGGCGATCGCTTTTTTGCTGGGAATTTAACTACTTTAGCGACACGCATCGCATCCTGGCAAGACAACCCTAGGGCACCAAAACACTAGAATCTTGCAGCTCATGGAGTCTGGCGTAAAACCCACCTTGCTCTAGCAGCTCTGTGTGAGAACCCACCTCAATAATGCGCCCCTGCTCTAGCACCACAATTTTGTCTGCATCTCTTACGGTACTCAGGCGATGGGCAATAATCAGCGTCGTGCGCGTCCCTAAAATCGACTGCATCGCCAACTGAATGGCTCGCTCAGATTCGTAGTCTAGGCTGGATGTAGCCTCATCAAACACCAAAATATCGGGGTCAACAATCAGG
>JBGSVR010000034.1:0-11684 GCA_041752855.1 Thermosynechococcaceae cyanobacterium | reverse complement strand
GGCCAACCAGCCCCTGACTAAAGTTGAATATTTACGCGAAGAACAGCAAATTAAAGCGAGTCTTCAGCTTTTAGCCAAAATGCCAGCCGTTGGGTTTGATAACCTTGTGGCAAATTGGTCATTTCTCAGCTTTCTTCAATATTTCGGAGATGACGAGGCTCGTCCAAAAACAGGGTACCGCATCACCCCTGATTTCTTTAAAGTCATCGTGGATCGAGATCCGCGCTTTCTGAGTATGTATCCATATCTTTCTGCCAGCGTCTCGCTCTATGGGGGACAGCCTCAACAAACCGTTCGCTTACTTCAGCAGGGCATCAACGCTATTCCTCCCGCTATGCAGCCAGAAGCCTATTTTCTATGGCAGGCCAAAGCAACCGATGAGCTATTGTTTTTAGGCAAGACTCAGGATGCTCGGCACTCCTATGAAATGGCTGCCGCTTGGGCGAGTCAGTCGAGCGATCCTCAAATAGCGGCGATCGCCATCCGTTCCCGCCAGACCGCCCAATTTTTGGCTTCCAACCCCGACAGCCGCCGCGCCAGAGTCGGGTCTTGGTACAACATATTGACCAATGCGATCGATAACCCCACCCGCCAATTTGCTGCTAGGCAAATCCAAGCATTAGGCGGCGAAATTATTCAGCGGAATGGCGCATTTCAAGTGAAATTACCGCAGGCCGATTAGTTATATGACTGCATTGGGTATCCTCACTGCTGAGGGTGCGATAAATCTGTATAGATAGCTTTGAAGCGCAGACGCTTGGTGCGCAGCTTAGCGATCGCCCTCTCTTTCCGTTACACAGACAATTTATGGCTAAAGCAGAAGTGAATTAAGACCTAGCGATTAAAATCGTGTCTAAAATTCAGATTAAATCACCCATAAGCTGTTGTCTTGCTTGGGCTAATGCCTCTGGCAGCTTACTGGGTTCACGACCACCCGCCTGAGCCAAATTAGGCCGTCCACCACCGCCACCGCCACAGATTTTGGCAATACCGCCAATAAACTTTCCTGCATTTAGCCCTTTTTTAATCGCGCTAGGGCTAAACGCCGCCACTAAGCTCACCTTCTGCGCTTCAGGAGAAGCCCCTAACACCACCGCACCTTCGCCAAGCTTTTGCAGCAGTCGCTCAGCCGCCGCTTGCAGAGAAACCGGATCGACACCCTCCAGTTCTGCTACCACGAGCTTAAAGTCGCCAATGGTTTCAGCCTGGTCTAAAAGCTGGGTAGACTTCACCAACGCCAGTTCTGACTTAAGCGCTTCAAGCTGTTTTTGGGTGGTTTTGAGTTCGGTTTGAAGGTTGGTGACGCGCTCTGTGAGTTCTTCGGGTTTTGCTTTGAAGCGATCGCCCAGTTCCCGCACCACGGCATCCCGTACATTCAGGTACTCCAGTACCGCTGGCCCTGCAACTGCCTCAATCCGACGAACCCCAGAGGCAACGCCTGTCTCAGACACAATCTTAAATAGGCCAATTTCAGCGGTATTGCGGACGTGAGTACCGCCGCATAGCTCCATTGACACCCCAGGCACATCAATGACGCGCACTTGGGCACCATATTTTTCGCCAAACATAGCGACAGCTCCCTTTGCTTTGGCTTCCGCAATGGGCATTTCGTCCGTGTGGGTATCGTGGGCTTCGGCAATCCAGGTGTTGATTTGGTCTTCGATGCGCTGAAGTTCTTCGGCGGTTAAGCCACGGGTGAAGTTATAGTCAAACCGCAGCTTATCAAAGGCGACCAAAGAACCTGCCTGACCAATGGATTCATCAATCAGCTTTTTGAGCGCCGCCTGCAACAGATGGGTGGCGGTGTGGTTGGCCTGGGCACGACGACGACAGGCACGGTCAATTTGAGCCGTGACGGCATCCCCAACATTCAGGGTACCGCGCTCAATCCGACCGGAGTGGATGAATAACCCCGACTCTTTTTTAACGTCTTCAATGCGAACCAGCATGTCACCACCAGAGAGGTAACCGCGATCGCCCACCTGCCCCCCAGACTCCGCATAAAACGGCGTTTGGTCTAAGGCAATCTGCACGAGGTTTCCGGCTTCAGCTACCGCTACAGATTTTCCGTCCACTAAAATTGCAGTTACTTTTGCCGCAGTAGAAGGTTCTGTGTAACCTAAAAATTCTGTTGGGGTAAGCTGTTCTGCCAGTTGGCTGAGGGCACCCTGTGCCGTTAGGTCAATGATTGCATGGGCACCACGACCGCGATCGCGCTGCTGTTCCATCTCAGCTTCAAAGGCTGCAATGTCTACTTCTAGACCCTGCTCTGCCGCAATTTCTTGGGTTAACTCTAGGGGGAATCCGTAGGTATCATAGAGGGTGAACGCATCACGACCTGAAATTTTTCGGGATAAAGTTTTAGGGACTTGAGAGGTTGGTAAGTCGTCAGAGAATGGAAGAAGGTCGCTATGATGCTCTCCAAAAACTTCAGGAGCTGATTGCTTTTTATTTGCCTTTTGTGGAGGTCGTTTTTCCTTGCTCGACAACAGAGTATAGTCTTGTTGACGGTTTTGAACTATTTGATTAACGGATTCTTGTCGAGCAAATGAAGTTTGGATAATATCTTCAAGTAGCTTTACGCCACGATCAAGGGTTTTTAGAAATTGTGTTTCTTCCCGTTCTAGCTCGACCTTGATGAAATTAGCTCGTTCGCGAACAGTGGGGTAAGCCGACTCAGAAAGGACGATTGCCGTCTCAGCAACTTTGGCAATAAACGTACCTTCAATTCCAATCAACTGACCATGCCGCACCACTCGTCGGATCAATCGGCGCAACACATAGCCACGACCTGTATTAGAAGCCGTAATGCCATCTGCAATCATGTGAACCACTGACCGGACGTGATCCCCAATTACCTTGAGAGAGATTTTGGTCTTTTCGTCGCATTCAAAATAGTCAATTCCGGCGAGATCCGCAGCGGTTTTAAGAATTGGGAAAATTAGATCAGTTTCGTAGTTATTGGGCACCTTTTGGAGGATCTGAGCCATCCGTTCCAAGCCCATGCCCGTATCAATATTTTGGTTTTGTAGCGGCGTTAGCTTGCCTTCCGCATCGCGGTTGTACTGCATAAAGACAAGGTTATAGAACTCAATAAAGCGCGTATCGTCCTCAAGATCTATATTGTCTGCACCTAACTCTGGGTGAAAGTCGTAGTACAGCTCAGAGCAAGGTCCACAGGGACCCGTTGGACCCGACACCCAAAAGTTATCGTCTGCGCCCATACGCTTAATGTGAGTGACGGGTACCCCAATCTGGTCGCGCCAAATCGCAAAGGCTTCGTCATCTTCTTCAAAGACGCTCACCACAATCTGCCCTGGCGGTAGCGCAAACACCTTTGTAGACAGCTCCCAGGCATAGGCGATCGCCTGTTCTTTAAAATAGTCTCCAAAGCTGAAGTTACCCAGCATCTCAAAAAACGTATGGTGCCGTGCGGTGCGCCCTACGTTTTCGATGTCATTGGTGCGAATACACTTTTGTGACGTGGTGGCTCTGGGGAACTCAGCCGCCTGCTGACCCAAAAAGATGGGCTTAAAGGGCAACATTCCGGCGATCGTCAGGAGTACCGTCGGGTCTTCTGGCACTAGCGATGCGCTCGGCAGAATTTTGTGACCCCGCGCTGCAAAAAAGTCTAAAAATGTCTGTCGAATTTGAGCGCCGCCCAGAGAAGAAGCCATAGAACCTTAAAGCCAATTTTCACCTTCTTCCATCATGCCTTGTGAGAGAGGCTTTGCGGGGGCAAATCAGCGCAAATTTGTGAGGTTCTATAGCCCAAGATCGGCAGATGGCATAATAGAAACCATAGCCAGTGCAAGGATAGCCCTAAGGTTCTGATGGTTGTTAGCCCTGTCCCGTTTTATATTTCGCCAGAAGACTATCTTGAAGGCGAAGAAGTCAGCCCCATTAAGCACGAGTATCGTCGAGGACACGTTTACGCAATGGTTGGAGCTAGAAAACCCCACGGTGTGGTGTCGGGAAATTTAGTGACGCTTCTAAACAACCACCTCCAAGACAGCCCCTGTATTGTTCTCGCCTCGGATACCAAAGTCAGACTAGAAGAGACAGATTGTTACTACTACCCTGATGTCGTCGTCACCTGCGACGAACGGGATCTCAGCACAACCGATGAATTTGTGCGTTTCCCGAAGCTGGTGATTGAGGTGTTGTCCAAATCTACGGCAACTTTTGACCGAGGCGATAAGTTTGCAGACTATCAAACCTCACCTGTATTAGAGGAATACGTCCTCGTCAGCCAAACTGAGCCAAAGGTAGAGTGCTTTCGTAAAACTGAAGCGGGTTGGATCAGCCAAATCTATGGCGTATCCGAGACCGTCTACTTTACAAGCGTTGAGTTGAGTGTGGCGATCGCCACCATTTACCACAAAGTCCCTGGGCTACCATCCATCCCTTAAGGCTGAGCCTCCGAAACCCAGAAAAAATCTGCCGCACTCGGTAACTTCTTAATCTCCTCAGATGGGTTCAGCAATACTGTGGCCTGTTTCCAGTCTTTGCGCCCCGCTGCTTTAAGTCGCCGCGCAACCCGATTTGGAATGCCGTCGCCAAACACAATATGCCCTTGCCCCACCAGCACCACAATTTGACGGTCAGGGTGCTTTAGCCAAGATTGGGCGATCGCCGCTGCCATCGTTTCATCCCAAAGCACCTGCGCCTCGAAAAATCGCTCAAAGCCATTGCTGTTACCCTTGCCTTGATGGAAAGACTCATAGGTTTCTCGTATCCGTTTGCGATAAGACTCACTGCCCAGATCTATTTCAGAACGGGGTGGAATCCACTCAAAGTCTTCTTGTTGCAGAGACTCTAAGCCAAGACGAGACACTTTACGGGTAATTTCAGAAGGCGTGTTGATGGCTAAAAGCGGAAGATCTTTAGCTCTAGCAAAGCGAAAGATGGGCGCGTAAAAATTCCAGTCAAAGCCCCAACGTTTGGGGTACTCCGTTTGGATCAGCAGTTGCGCTTCACTTAATGCGCCTGATAGCCAGACTTGATAAGGTCTTTGGAACATTTCCAGGGCGATCGCCATCCGTGGGTTCTTGCCGTGCAGTCTCTGGATAATTGCTAACTGTGCCTGATGATCTGCAAGTTGATCGTGCGTCTCTCCCAGATAGATAATGTTTGCCGACTCAATTTTTTGAAGCACCTGTCGCTGACTGCGGGTTAGAGCAGGTGCATTTGCGCGATCGCCCTGAGTTTGGGCATAGCTAGGAGCAGGGGACGCATAGCTCATCCATAGCCCAAACCCCAAAACGCAGAGACACAGACATAGATTTTGAGAACGTCTCCTTAAAAAACAAGCATCGCGCATGATAAACCTAGAGTGATAAATAATCCTTAGAGATGAGAATAAAAGAACGTTTAAGTCTTGTAGGGGCAGGTTTTGCCGATAAATCAGGGATTCTCTAGTGCAATATCAGCTAAACCTGCCCTTTTGTACATGAGAGTTTTCTAAAAATTTGGACGTTTTAATTTGGACGTTTCTAATTCGCGATCCTTAGCTACCCTCCGTTATAGCGCTCTACCTACTCTAAAAATAGGCGATCGCCCACAAATCTCTGCGCGTTCCTTAGGAGAACAGGGAAGGGGAATGTTATTATTGCAACAAAATCACGCAACTTAGTACGGAAATCGACCCCTATGGCTTCGACTCCTGTGTCTCCGGTAGTCCTAGTGATTTTGGATGGCTGGGGCTACCGTGAGGAAACGGACGGAAACGCGATCGCCACAGCGAATACGCCCATCATGGACAGCCTTTGGCGCGCCTATCCTAGCACGCTCATTCAAACCTCAGGGAAGGCCGTCGGTCTGCCCAAAGGTCAGATGGGCAATTCAGAAGTCGGACATCTCAACATTGGCGCAGGCAGAACCGTTCCTCAAGAACTGGTGAGAATTTCAGATGCCGCCGAAGATGGGAGCCTGCTCACAAATCCAGCCCTAGTTGAACTGTGTGAAACCGTAGCCAAAAAGCAGAGCAAGCTGCATTTTGTGGGTCTATGCTCTCAAGGTGGCGTTCATTCCCATCTCAATCACTTATTTGCCCTGCTTCAGCTTGCCAAAAACCACAACATTCAAGATGTCTGCATCCACGCGATTTTGGATGGTCGAGACACCCCACCCACCAGCAGCATTGAAGAAATACAGCGCCTTCAGGCCGAAATTTCCCACATTGGGGTTGGTCGCATTGTTACCCTCAGCGGTCGCTACTATGCCCTAGACCGCGATCATCGCTGGGATCGCGTCCAGAAAGCCTATGAGGTCATGACCCAGAATACTGAGGTCGCAGGGTCTTCTCCTCAAGATGTCATTGAAGAAGCCTATCGCCAAAAAATCACGGACGAATTTATCCTTCCGGTACGCATTGCCCCAGGTGCCATTGAACCCGAAGATGGCGTTATTTTCTTTAACTTTCGACCAGATCGTGCGCGTCAGCTGACCCAGGCGTTTGTTGACCCCAACTTCAAAGGCTTTGAGCGTACCTTAATTCAGCCCCTGTCTTTTGTGACCTTCACGCAGTACGACGCTCAACTGCCCATTCGAGTTGCCTTTGAGCCGCAAAGCCTAGACAATATTTTAGGCGAAATTATTGCAAACAACGGACTCAAGCAGTTCCGCATCGCCGAAACTGAAAAATACGCCCACGTTACCTACTTCTTTAACGGCGGCATTGAAGACCCGCTAGAGGGAGAAGAGCGATTTTTAGTGCCTAGCCCCATGGTGCCGACCTACGATAAATCGCCAGCAATGTCTGCAAAAGATGTAACTGCCGCCGCCATTGCCGCCGTTCAGCAGCAGGCGTATGGGCTAATCGTCATCAATTTCGCCAATCCAGATATGGTAGGTCATACCGGAAACATGGATGCCACGATACAGGCCATTGAAACAGTCGATCGCTGTGTGGGTCAGCTTTTAGAGCAGGTAGTGAAAGCGGGCGGCACCACGCTCATTACTGCCGACCACGGCAATGCTGAGTATATGTGGGATGAATCTGGCAACCCCTGGACTGCGCATACGACGTTTCCGGTGCCCTTTATTTTGGTAGAGGGTGAACAGCGCAAGATTCCTGGTTACGGAACCGATATTCAGCTGCGAACGGACGGCTCTTTGGCAGATATTGCCCCAACCATTTTAGAAATCTTGCAGCTTCCACAACCCATCGAAATGACAGGGACGTCATTGCTTCAGTCATCTGAGGTCGAAATTCGCCCCAATAAAGGGCCGGTTCGCATTCGGCTGTAGCGGGTTGAGCAAAGAAAAAGACTGATATCAGTCCATCTGTTAATCTGTAAAGACACGGTTTAATTAGGCATAAGCATGGTTGTTCAAGTTCTTCAGGGCATTTGGGCCTTTTCTGCGTTCGGGCTGATTATTTTGGTGCTGCTTCATAGCCCCAAGGGAGACGGTCTAGGCGCAATTGGCGGTCAGGCACAGCTTTTTACCAGCACTAAAAGTGCAGAAACAACCCTGAACCGCGTCACTTGGACGCTAACCGTTTTGTTTATGTCCTTGACAGTGGTTTTAAGCGCTGGCTGGTTAAATCCTCGCTAGGGAATGAGAATAAAAGAACATTCAGGCTTTGTAGGGGCGGGTTTTGCCGATAAATCTAGGATTCTCTAACGCAGTATCAGCTAAACCCGCCCTTACGTACATAAACGTTTCTGGAAATTAAGTTTTATTGTTGGGCAGAGGCGAGATTTTACGCCTCTGTTAGGCTCATAAAAAGGGATTCCATCGGCTTGACTCTTCAGCTTTTACGGATAGGCTCGCATGGGCGGCTTTGATGTAGACACTTAAGAAAACTGGCGGGCGGGTCAATATCCCCTTCTATTAGCCACAATGACGACGATTCATAATGCCTAAAGTCCTTCACCAGTACATTCAGCAGTGGTGCCAAGAGCATGGCTGGACAGATTTGTTTATAGAACAGCGCCAGTTTTGGGCTTTCCCTCCTGGGTCTGTTTTACCTGTCCCTGTGCCCACTCGCGCCTTGGAAGGATTTTATAACGAGCGGGAAATGACGCCCCAAACTGGCCTACTGAATTTATGTTCGATTGGGGTGGCGCTTTTGGCTATTTTGCTAACGGTCATCACGCTTTCGCCTATTCCCTTGCTGGCTGCATTTGGCTGCTGTGCGATCGCCGTTGCGTTACTAGAAGAGGAACACATTTAGTAGGACGATTCTTCATCAGCTTGGTGAAGACTGAGCCGCAGTCGATTCTGCTGGGGGCGTTGCTGGCGCAGCAGCCATCCGAATTTCTGAGCAGAATGTAGTCATAAAAACAACGCCATCTTTCTTGACGCTACTGCTGCGTAGACGTAAGTTAGGGCTAGCAAACCAGATCCGCTCTTCAGAACTTGCGCCTGCTTCCTCAAATCGAAGTGTGAGTGCTTCATCGGCACCCATCCCATAGGTGCCCTTCACCACAGGGGCAGAATTTAGACTGCGCAGGATCTGCCCAGCATTGGAAGGGTTAGATGCGATCGCCAACAGCACCACAGACCCTTCATTCTTCGGCTTAAACTTGCTCTGGTAGGCTTCAGCCACTTCACTCCAGCGTAGCCGTAGACTGCACTGTACGAGGGATGGGTCAACATTAGCCTGCTGACAAAGCGCCGCAACATCACTGTGGTCTGCTTCTAGAATTTCGCCCCAGAGGTCAGAACGTCCACTCTGGTTATTTTGTTCAAGAAGTTGATGGGTGGTGCGCTGAGAAACCCACTTACCATCGCAGAGCTGAAAGAATGCTTGAATATCCATGAAGCTAGTGACACAGTACGCCGAATTCCTTCTATTTTAGGGGTTCAGGTGACGTGCGTGAAATCGAATGTGATCTTCTATGAATGTGGCAATAAAGTAGTAGCTGTGATCGTAGCCAGGATGCGCCCGATAGGTGAGCGATCGCCCAGCCGTTCGACAGGCTTCGACCAGTCGCTCAGGCAGCAATTGCTCAACTAGAAAAGCATCAGAAAGTCCCTGGTCAATGAGGATGGGGCGAGAATCTGCGGCAAGGGTAGAAGCCAGTACCGTCGCGTCATAGAGACTCCAGTGTGCTGGGTCTGCGCCCAGGTAGCCCGTCAACGCCTTTTGTCCCCACGGGCACTGACTCGGCGCGGCAATCGGCGCAAAGGCTGAAATAGAACGATAGCGATCGCCATTGCGTAAGCCACACACCAGCGCACCGTGGCCACCCATAGAGTGACCCGAAATCCCCTGTCGCGTTATATCTGCTGGGAACTGTGCCGCAATGAGCGTGGGCAGTTCTTCTACCACGTAGCTATACATTTGATAATGCTGATTCCAGGGCGCTTGGGTGGCATCCACGTAAAACCCAGCGCCAGTTCCAAAATCCCAATCTGCATCTTCTCCAGAGATACCTGTGTTGCGAGGGCTGGTATCGGGTGCCACTAAAATGAGTCCTAGCTCTGCCGCGTAGCGCTGTGCGCCAGCCTTCGCCATAAAGTTTTCTTCGGTGCAGGTGAGTCCTGATAAGAAATACAGCACGGGTAGCGGCGCAATGCCGGCCTGCTGGGGCACATATACCGAAAAATTCATGGGGCAATGGCAGCGTTCTGAGAAATGGCTGCAAAAATAAAGCGTGCCTTCAAAGTTGGCGTGCTGCTTGAGAATCTTGAACGAGTCTGTCATAAGAATGCGTTAGAATTTCTAGCTTTGCTCAGCAGAGGGGCGTTACAGACTCTCTTTCAATTGCGAGTTGAAAATAAATTAAGCCGAAATTTGCTGCTGAGGGGCTGCTGCTTGGCGATCGCCCTTAGAGAACGCTGAAGCCTGTCGCCCAAAATCTCAACATACTGCTTCATTTCAATATCTTGCCCTTTGAGCGCCTGTCGCTTTAGAGCATTAAATCCGTCATAAGCAGCCTGAAGATGGATTCGGCGTTCTGCTACATCTTGAGCGGTTTGTGCCCGCATGACCATCTCTAAAATCTGGGCAGTGACAGCAAAAGCTTCTTCAAACTGCTGGGCTTCGCGCTGACGACGTTGTTTGTCTGCCTTACTCATCCAGTTATGGAGCGTCCCTGCTGCCAGAAGCCCCGCTCCCACAACGGCAGTAATGCCGATGGTTCCCGTGATGCTGTGGGCGGCGATCGCCATTTTAGAAGACCCCATTGCAGCAGCTTTTGCACTCAGCGCGGTGATGCCAGCCCCCGCCAATAGCCCTGTGACTGAACCAACCCCAACGGCAGTGCTTTGAATAAATAAATCAGTCTTTAGCCCCGCCTGCTGTAGCTCTTGCTCTCTCAGAAAATGGTGTTTTGCAAATACATTGGCTAGAAATTCGTCCTTTTTGAGGGCGATCGCCCCATCAAATAGCTCCCCACGAACCTTACGATACTGCCGCTCTATGGTTAGTGACGAGTTGAGCTGATCATCTTCCAAGGGCTGCTTAAGAAATTGTGTCGTCACAATGTCTATAGATTCCAGCACAGTATCTTTCATAGTGCGGCGGGGATCAGCCATCCAGGTGCGTAACGTGAGAAGACTTTCTTTGCTGGTGTTAAGGGCATACATTAGCCAGCCCGTTTCTTCTTCTTCGCGGTATAAAGTAACGGTTTGGCGAAGGTGTTTCTCAGCTTCGCCCAGCCCATAGCGGCACATCTCTAAGCGATCTTGCTTTGCGTCGGTTTGTCTGCGCTTGTCTACTGCATTAGAAAGCAGTCCGGCACTTAACCCAGCACCTGCTGCCATCGGCATAACATAGGGAGCCTCTTTTTGGAAGGCGTAGACAGTGCCACTCATGCCCACTACGCCTGCAAAAATCCAAGCTGCGCCATGCTGCCGCCAGCGATATGGATTGGGCTGCTGGGCGCGATACAGCGCAATATCTAGCCGATCTTTAGCTGAGTTACGCTCTAGCTCGGCTTCGGTGGCCTGCTGCGCTAAGGCATTGACCAGTTGGATTTGCTGTGGGTCTACCATTCGTCCACTTTAAAAAGTCCCTGCTTTTATTATGCCCTGAAGCTTACATGGGCGGCGGGTGGCGATGGTTCAGTAGACCTGCGTTTAAAGCGATTAGAAACTATCGCTGAGCTTGAGCGGACTCTTGGTGCGCAGCGATCGCCGCAAGCCTTTCGCAAAACTCAACGGGTTCGGCCTCGGGCATAAAGCGATGGATCGGCACCAGCCCAATGCGATTCAACATCAGCGGCAAGAGCTGATTCCGATTCAGCACAGTAGCCAAAACAGACTCCTGCCCATCGGTTACAGGCCACTCAAACGCATCAGCCCAATGGCGATCGCCGCTTTCTAAATCAGTAGATTCTAGCTCAGCAGATTTGGATACCAAGACCTGTTCTTCGTCTGATAGATCGGTAGAAAACTCAGACGTTTGAGTCATCTCCTCAGATGGGGGCAGCACGACTGAAGCCTTTAAGTCTTCGTTGTTTAGCAATGAGACTTGCTCATCTACCCCATAGTCCACAAGTTCATCGACCACCAGCACATTCTCTTTGCGCTGCGGCACATTCTTGCAAATCATGGTTTCAAACTCATGATTAAAGTGGTAAATAGGTTGACCCCGACGGTGCCACAGCGACAAGATTTGCTCAACACAGTAGGTTTTGTAGCGACCCTGGTAGAGCGACTCAACCAGGGCGCAACGAACCCACTCTTGGGGATAAGTCTGTAACCATCCATTCAGCAGCCTCCCTTTA
>JBGSVR010000033.1:0-6754 GCA_041752855.1 Thermosynechococcaceae cyanobacterium | reverse complement strand
AAACTCTTAAACTCAGATGCAGTGAGAGGAATAGGCATAATGGAGGTGGCGATAATGACGGGGCTTTAGATTGAAACCGTCATTATCCTTTCTTGCATAGCGTTCAGCCCATTTGACCTTCAGATTTGTCCAAAGTCGAAGTTTGAGGTCAAAGTCACAAAGGCAATTGGCGATATCCCCAAGGGCGCAATGCTCATCGTGAACGCAGAACCTTCTGATTCAGGCTTCTTCCGACTCAAGCCCGTTCGTGCTTACAAAGACGGTCAGGATCTCCCTGTCCCTGAGAATCTTACGATTCGCTCCAACTCTGGGTCTGCCTTGATTAAGGCAAAGGTCAAAAAGCCTGGAAGTGGATTTGGAATGAGGGATCTCGTTTCGCCCGTCTTTTCAGCCTTACGAGGTGTCGCGTCAAACGCGATTAGCGGCAATAGCAGCACCGTTAGCTCAAACGGCTTCACGACTTATTCATCAACCACTCAGCGCAATCCCTTTGCTGCCGCTGGTGCTGGCCTTGCTGACGGCATCCTTGGCAATGTTCAAACCCGTGCGAATCAAGTGCAGTCTAGCCAAGCCCCTTATAGCCTGATTTCCGAAGGTACCGAGTTTAAGTTAGTAGCGAAGTAAGAATCATGCGTTTCCTGCCTACCTTAACTGCTGTTGTTCTATTGGGGAGTACCCCACTTCCTGGCGCTCACGCCTTTGGCTCCAGAGATGTGCCCCTCAACTTCGCTCAACGTGGCGTGGAGGTGAAAGTCACTCCTGAAGGTTGCTCTATTGATTTTGGCAGCGAGAGCATAGCGGCGATCACCATAAGCGATCGCCGTCAGATTCTAGTACGCAAGATGGGCAACAGCAGCGTCTACCTTCAGCGCATTAAGCGCCAAAACATTGAGGGGATGCTGGGAATGCCGGATGGAACGGCAGTTCTGCGGGTCTGGACAATTTCAGGTAAGCGGTTGATGTTTAGGCTAACGCTTGGGACTAGCGGAGGTAAGGACATCTCCATCGTTCCCGCTACTGCAAACTATGCAGCCCGACCCGTTCGACCCGCTCTCCCCCCTCCCATTTCGTTTGCCCCTAAAGTCTATCAACCTGTTAATCCTCTCCCTGCTCCAACGTCTGCCCCTGCTTCTGCACCATCCACCTTAATGCAGTCCAGTAATCCGTTCCCTTTACTTGCCCCCCTTCCTGTCACTTTCAATCAGCCCCTTGCTGCGGATACCCCATTCCGCAAACCTGCAAAACGCAACAAAAAAGATGGTCTGAAGCTAACCAAAAAGGTCACTGAGCGTAAACCAGACATCGAGCAACCCATCAATCCCCTGGCACCTTCAACTGAACCTAAATTTGCAAGTCCTCCTAACCCCTTTCCTGAAGTTAAACCTCCTGATCCTCTTTTGCAATCAAGGTCGCAAGTGGTACTGACAGAACCAGCCCAGCCAAAAATGCAGGCTGCTGCTGCCCAAAATAGGAGATCGTTCTCCCTTGCGCTCAACCAAGCACAGGCAGGCGCAATCCTTAAGGGTCTGAATACTGCACGACTCAAGAAGGGTAAGGAGAAAATTGCGTTTCTCTCTCCCACTTGGAATAAAACTCAGGGCGTAATTCGGATTCTCAAACGCGGCAAACCATTGGATGCAGCGATTAGTAAAACCAGAAGTAACCGCGCGTTAATCGAACGATTGATGAAGGAGGGTGGTTTTGCTCAGTAAGTTCTTCCACCGACTCTTTGTCATAGTGCTTTGTGGCCTATTGGTCTTCTTAGACCCGTCCCTTGCTGCCTACGCTGATCTCTACGCGCAGAACGGTTCACCTGTTTGGTCAAACGTGTCCTTCGATAATATGGGCGTGGTTGAAGCTGGAAACTTTGGCATCATTGATGACACCAGCTTAATCAATCAAATTGGCTATAATCCAAGCCGTGCTTTTGAGAGTGGCACCCCTGTCAGTCAAACCATTAAGGTTGGCGATTTAAGCGTCTTCGGTTTAGGCAATAGAAAAGTTAGCGATTTTCTAGGCGGTGCTGACCCCAATAAAGTGTCGCTCGGTGCGTTCAAAGCCATTAACGGTAATACATTAAATGACTTAGCCAGCTCTGTCCCAGGCTTAGCCAATCTCCCGACTACCTCAATCCCCCTAGTTCAGGCCATTGTCTCTGGAAATAACGCTGGAATCGCTAACAGCGCCCTCCCGTTCCTTCAGCAAGTTTCGCCTGAAATCAAAAATTATCTGAGCGCGAACCCTTGGGCAAAAGACCTGCCTTTAGAACAGCTATTGCAAGGCGATTGGCAAGGCGCAGCGCTCCAAGGTGCTTTGAAGGTAGGCTTACCCAAACTGGTAGAGCAGTTCCCTGCCCTCAAAAACATTCCCCTTGGTGGGATCCTGAGTGCTGCTAGTACAGGGGACTATAAAGCATTAATAGGGGTCGGCATCTCCTTTGGTCTAAGTAAGCTGCAAGGACCCCTCAGTGAATTCCTCAAAGGTAATCCAGCCCTTGCTAACCTCCCGATTGGCGTACTAACCAATATCAATAATTTGTCGATTGGTTCTATCCCGAATCTTGCGAGTACAGCCCTCACATCTATACCAGGACTCAAAAATCAAATTATCAAGAATGTTCCTGGGCTGGCAAATGTCCCCTTAGAGTCTCTACTGAGCCTGATCAAGGCGGCGACCGCTAGAATCGACTTCCCTGATGCTGGCGCAACAACTGCGACTCGTGCGCTAACGGGCGGGGGCTATTCCTTCGCATCCACCCCTTGCCCTGGTGGGGTTTGCTCAAACTTTGAAATCAATGATGCTAAGGCACTTTTATTCTCGCAACAGCTCAATGGCCTTCAGTTTGTCGTCGGCTCCAATGACCCGAAAAAAGGGCAGTCGGTTAAAGGTGGTAAAGGCCCACTGGCGAAAATGTTTAAGGGTAAAGAACCCGTTCATATTAGACCGTGGGGTGATGATCCAAATGTTGCCTTAGTGGCGACAAAAGTAGATGACGAAAAAGGGACGGTTTCCTTTGCGTTTTATCTCAGAGTGTGTGCTGATATCCCTTTTGTCGGACGCTCTTGTACTCCCTATGGGATTGGGCCGATTCCGTTCACAACCATGAAAGAGGGCGATACGGTTGTCGTTATCAGTGCTGGACAGCCACCGATTAATGCCAATAATTTTACGGGTGATCCCTGTGGTAGCAATGGCCCATCGGTTGACCCCAATGCACCACGCTCTCAGCAAAATATAAAACGGTACCTTGACCGGATTGCTCATGGGGAATCCTCAGACGGAAGGGATCTTGGACCAAACTATTTAGGTGCCACTGGCAAATATCAGTTCATCCCGTCTACAAGAGCTGGGATTCTTGAGAAATATGGCTATGACGGTTGGAATCCTGCCCAGTGGGATAACGCCTCAATCGCGCTCATTAAAGATGTCGGTGGGCAGCAGACCCTTAACCGGATAGCTGCGGGTGACTTTGCCTATGCCGACCAGGTGCTGAACCGGACTTGGACAAGTTTACCTGGGGGGGCTGAAGTCTCACCTAAATGGAGTAATTCGTCTTCCATTGCCCAATATGGCCCCATCAATTCCGCAACCCTTGTTTCTAGTACAAGCAGTAGCAGTAGTGGCTCCGGTTCTCCCAAAACCCTTTATGGCTATTCTCAGCAGACTCAGGCTAGAGCAGACGATCTTGTTCCCGTCACGACGCGACCTGGGTTAGGCCGTACAGAATACTTGCACAAGACTGCTGCTGCTGCATTTGAGCAGATGGTACGTGCTGCTGCGGGGAGTGGTATTACGCTTTCTGCCTTCTCTGGATTTCGCTCTATCCCCATTCAGCAGGGCTTATGGGATGCTCAGGTTCGCAAATTAGGCTCACCTGAAGCGGCAGCTAAAGTCAGTGCCCCTCCTGGCTACTCGGAACACCAGTCAGGGTTCGCGGTTGATATCTCCAATAACAACGCGAGCCAAGACCTAAATAATGGATTTCAGAACTCTGCTGCTTACCAGTGGCTGAAGTCTAATGCAGCGGCCTATGGGTTCTCACAGTCCTACAATGGCACCCCTGGAGTAGGTGCTGATAACGAGGCTTGGCACTGGCGATATAAAAGCATTCCAGCCCCTAACAGTGGTACCCTCGTTGCCAGCAATAGCGCTTCTGTGTGTGGCGCTCCGATTCCCTGCAAGGATGGTTCAACTTGTATCTTGCTTAACCCTATCCCTAAGGGAAAAATCCCCTCTTATGGCGGGATGTTTGATGCCTGTCGTGATTATGGGTGCCCCCGTCGCCATGCTGGGGTTGACCTACAATCACCCAAAGGTTATCAAAACTGGCAGCGCGGCCCTGGTGAAAATATTATGGCTGCGGCTGATGGTACCGTTACCGAGTTGACTCCTGTGGGTGGTAGATGCGGTGGCATTGTTGGGATTAAGCACCCAAATCCAAATCTCGAAACCCGCTATGTCCACATGGTACAAACTTTCGTAAGGAATGGTCAGCCCGTTAAACGAGGACAATTTGTAGGAGTAGAGGGCAATGAAACGCCCCAAGGATGTGGCAGTAGTGGAACGCACCTACACTACGAAATTTATATCGGGGGTACAGCAACCAACCCAGTCAAAGTGAAGCATGATCCACCTTTACCCACAGCGCCAGGTTAAAACGATGAAGCTAAAAACACTTTTTATCTTTCCTATTGCAGCCTTCTTCGTAATTGCACTAAACGCATTCTCAGCGAATGCAAGCAATACACAGCTTCTTAGCTCTATCAAAACGTGCTTACCAATTGCTGAAGCTGGAACACCCTATCGGTACTCCATTGCGAGTTATACCGATATTAAGCCCACTCGCTGGCTATTAGTGAGGGTTGCTGATGTGCCCTATATTCCACCCAGCTACAGTGTGATTGAGGTTAAGAATAATACCTGTAAAAACTATCATAGGTACCCAGTCTCAGATCTGAGCCGCTCCTCTATCCCGAAACCAGTCATTAACAAATTTACGGCAGTCATTAAGAGTGATTCGGTCATAGCTGGAAAGGTCTATTACGAATTCATCAAGCGTCAATATCCAGGACGCTCTGAGCAAGAGCTTAGACGTATGGGAGTGTATGGGATGGACAATTTATGAAAAAGCTCCTTCTTGTCATTATTGCAATCACCATTGCTTTTCTATCGGCATTTACATTCCAAGCAAATGCCTTTGTTTTCCCTGTTGATGACCATACTCTTATAGCTAGCTATCTTGCTGATTATTCCTATGATGATGGAGGCTGGGAAATTGAAGATAAGCTTTATATAGGAGCATCTAAAACAACCAAGCAATACACCATTTCACTTGATGAGATTACAGGCTATAAAGATCAATTACCTATCTTTCGTTCTTTAGATTCTGCTGTAATCCCCATTAAGGATAGTGACTATATTGCCCGTGGTCGGTTCGTGTGTTTCAGAAAAGAGGTGGGATTTATGGATAAAGTTATCGTTGTCTTACTTCATCAAAATATTCCTGAAAAAGCTTGGATTGTAAAGAATAGAAAGCTTCAACCCATCCCCGTTCGCTCCGTAGTCTGCGAAACCGAAGAACATCACGGAGATTGAATTCATGATGCTTCAAGATCCTCCAATCTCTGAAACTCCTCTCCATGACTTACTTCTAGATGTCCTTAAGCAAGACAAAGTGATGGAGGCAGCGATCGCCCGTGCCATAAGTGACCGTATCTTTGAGCAAGCGCAGGAGATGGGTGAAGCAGCACGTCAGCAGATGGAGACAGTTGACTGGACAAGCGAGATTTTGAGGGCAGTCGAAGACAAAGGCGTCAGTGAAGAATTGACAAAAAGCTTTGGTGGTTTTGGGGATAGTGTCGCTCTTAGAATTCAGATTGCAATAGTTGAGTATGCCGATAAGCTTTCTGAAATAAAACAAGATGCTAAAGACTTATTGAAAGTTGAAGAAGAGACAAAAAAGGTAAGCCTAGAAAAACGTTGGGAGATTAGACGCAATGCACAGCTCACACGGATTGAATGGTCGCTTTCAATATTTTCACTGTGGCCTGTACTGGCACTTATTTGTTTTTCAATGTTGATTGGGGCTGGATCTGGTATCTATATGTGCCAAAAGTCTGCTACCTGCGCGGGTTTGCATTCCTCAAAATAGGAGGGTTTTTCGATGGATTTTTTTGAAGCTTTCTTTCTCTATATTGTTTCTCTGCTTTCATTTTGGTTTGTCCAAATGATTTCTAGAGACAACTTTAGTGCCACCTTTTTCTCTAGAATCGTTGCGTCTTTCATGTTTTTGACAATCGAATATATTTTGGCATCAGGATATGCGTTGATTGCTGTTCACTTAAGTGGAATTCCGCTCGTCTGTTTTTTCTTCTTTTCACTACTGTCTAATCCATTTGCTTCATACGTCACTTTTAAGTTTTGCGATTCTTATCTTAAAGGCTTTCAAGTTATAAATGACCGACTCCTCATTAGATGTTCTCTTGTCTTTTATGGGCTAAATCTTTTAGGTGGATTTGCTTTTCTTGCCTTGCAGTTTATTGGAATATTTGCTTTTGGCTCAGTCTTCTATTCAACCTCCCGTGGAAAAAATGATTGGTTTTATGATAGATGGTTCTATAGCAGTCCTAAATCAGTTGTAAAATATTTAGAATCTATCATAGCTCTAGAGTCTGTTGACACTTATGGAAGACATATCTGAGGATCAGAGTAATAACTCAGAACCGAAACCTATAGATGAGCTACGGGATTTTAT
>JBGSVR010000032.1:0-6199 GCA_041752855.1 Thermosynechococcaceae cyanobacterium | reverse complement strand
TTCACCCACGACGGCACCTGCCGCCCCTATCGCTGCTGGGGAAGCGCCCGAAACCACCAAGGTAAAGCTGGGTTATCTGCCTATTATTGAAGCTGCACCGCTGATTATTGCCCAAAAGAAAGGCCTGTTTGCCAAGTACGGTATGACGGAGGTGGATGTCTCTAAGCAGGCGAACTGGGGTTCCGCGCGAGACAACGTTGAAATTGGCTCAGAGGGCGGCGGCATTGACGGCGGACAGTGGCAAATGCCGATGCCTCACCTCATTAGTGAAGGGCTAATTACCAAGGGGAACAAGAAAATTCCCATGTATGTATTGGCGCAACTTGTGACCCAGGGAAATGGGATTGCGATCGCCAATAAGCACCTCGGCAAGGGGCTGCACACCAAAATCAGCAAAGCGGGGGTTGACTATATCAAGGGTCAGAAAGCCACCAATACGCCCTTCAAGGCGGCCTACACCTTCCCTAAAGCCAACCAAGATTTTTGGATTCGCTATTGGTTAGCAGCCAGCGGCATCGATCCAGATAAAGAAATGAGCCTGCTCACGGTTCCGGCTGCCCAGACCGTCGCCAACATGAAGACAGGGACGATGGATGCGTTTAGCACGGGCGATCCTTGGCCGTTCCGCATTATTCAAGACAAGATCGGCTTTATTGGTACCCTGACTGCCCAAATCTGGAAAGGACATCCTGAAGAATATTTGGCAATGCGGGCAGATTGGGTCGATAAAAACCCCAAGGCCACAAAAGCCATTCTAAAAGCCGTGATGGAAGCACAGCAGTGGTGCGACAAGCCCGAAAACCGCGAAGAATTGGTCACAATTCTTTCAAGTAGAGACTACTTTAACGTCCCAGCCGCTGTTCTCAAGCCGCCCTTTGAAGGGAAATACGAAGTAGGCGACGGTCAACCTGCGGTCAATGACTTCAAAATGGGTCCCCTGTACTGGAAGGACGATCTGGGCAGTGTGTCTTACCCCTACAAAAGCCACGATCTGTGGTTTATTACCGAGAGCGTTCGCTGGGGCTTTTTGCCAGCCAAAACCTTAGATGATGCGAAACGAATTGTGGATTCTGTGAATCGAGAAGATCTGTGGAAAGCAGCGGCAAAGGAACTCGGCGTTCCTGATGCGGATATTCCTAAAAGCACGTCTCGCGGCATCGAAACCTTTTTTGACGGCATCAAGTTCGATCCTGAAAATCCGAAAGCCTACCTCAATAGCCTGAAGATTAAGCGGGTTTAAGCAAGTTTGTTTCTGGGGCGATCGCAGATTTAGATTGCCCCTTCACTCCATAAAAACCCCTAGTAGAGACTTAGATCTATGGCAGTCAGCACCCTTCCGCGTAGAAAATCATCCGGCACGCTTCAAACCTTTTGGAAGAAATATTCAAAAGAGATTATTCCGCCCCTTCTAGGGATTTTAGGATTTCTGTTGATTTGGCAACTCTTTTCTAGTTCAGGCTTAACCAAGCTCCCTGGCCCCATCGACATCGTGACCGAACCTCGAACCAGAGATTTGATCATGTATCCGTTTATGGATTTAGGGGGGTTAAATAAAGGGCTATTTTGGCAAACCTGGGCGAGCTTACAGCGGGTGGCGATCGGCTACTTCTTTGCGGCAGTAGTGGGAATTGGCACAGGCATTCTAATCGGCACAACACCCATCGCCTCCAAGATGCTAGACCCGCTCTTCCAGTTTTTACGAACCGTCCCGCCTTTAGCTTGGGTGCCCATTGCCCTCGCTGCGCTCCAAAAAAACGAGCCTGCTGCGCTCTTCGTGATTTTTGTGACGGCTGTTTGGCCTATTTTAATCAACACCGCCGTTGGGGTTCGCCAAATCCCCAAAGACTATAACAACGTTGCTAAAGTTTTGCAGCTCTCTCGCCAAAAATATTTCCTCAAGATTTTGCTGCCTTCAGCACTGCCCTATATTTTTACCGGACTACGGATTGCGATCGGTTTGGCTTGGCTGGCGATTATCGCAGCAGAAATCGTAATGTCTGGGATTGTTGGAATTGGCTTCTTTATCTGGGATGCCTACCAAAACAACTACATCGGCGAAGTGATTTTGGCACTGGTGTACATCGGCGCAGTAGGTCTGCTCTTAGACAAAGCAATGTCTTACATCGAACATCTGATTGTGCCCGAAGAACCTCGGTAGATTGCCATCGGGCTTCGGCTTCGCTCAGCCCTCAAATCTTGTATTGGGGGCTACTAGGTACACACAAGTCTCCAATACCCTGCATTTGCCCCCCCGACCCCCCAATTCTGGGGGGAGAAATCTAAAAACCAAGGTCATTTCCCCCCAGAATTGGGGGGCTAGGGGGGCGAATGCAGAATTGAATAAGTCTGATAAAAGATGCGTGTACACCGTAGGTATTGAGGGAGGGTGAGCGGAGCCGAACCCAATCCTCTCCCGTCAGCTCCTCATTTCATTAGAGGCTTAGTTATGTCTTTTGTTTCAGTTGACAACATTGATAAGGTTTTCCCCCTTGCGGGTGGAGACGAGTACGTTGCCCTCACAGGCATTAATCTAGAAATCAAACAGGGAGAATTTGTTTCTCTGATTGGGCACTCAGGCTGCGGTAAATCTACACTCCTCAATATGATTGCAGGGTTAGACCTCCCCACTGAAGGTCTTGTGACCCTAGAAGGTCAGCGCATCACGCGCCCTGGCCCCGATCGCATGGTGGTGTTTCAAAACTACTCGTTACTGCCTTGGCTTACGGTGCGCCAAAATATCGCCCTAGCCATTGACGAAGTGATGGCAGACCTGCCCAAGGGTGAGCGCAAGAGCATTTTAGAACAGCACATTGATATGGTCGGCTTACGACCCCACGCCCACAAATCGATCACGATGCTGTCTGGAGGGCAAAAACAGCGGGTGGCGATCGCCCGTGCCCTAGCCCTAAAACCCAAGGTGCTGCTCCTCGACGAACCCTTTGGCGCATTAGATGCCCTTACGCGGGGCAATCTGCAAGAGCAGCTCATGAAAATCTGTGAAGAAAATAAAGTTACGGCCGTCATGGTGACGCACGACGTAGACGAAGCGGTGCTGCTCTCAGACCGAATTGTGATGCTGACCAATGGCCCTGGCTCTAAGATTGGTCAAATTTTAGAGGTAGATATCCCACGGCCCCGCAAGCGAATGGAAGTGGTGGAGCATCCTAGCTACTACAGCCTCCGGAGCGAAATTATTTACTTCCTCAACCAGCAAAAGCGGATTAAGCAGTTGAGAGCGCGCAAAACAGGGGCGATCGCCCGTCATGGTCTAGAAAAGGTAAATCTAGAGTTGGGCTATGTACCCTTAACCGCCTGTGCGCCCCTAGCGGTTGCGAAAGAAAAAGGCTTTTTTACGAAGCACGGCCTGGATGAAGTCAAGCTCGTGCGAGAAACGAGCTGGCGCGGCATCATTGACGGCATGACAGGCGGCTTTTTGGATGCGGCTCAAATGCCTTCAGGAATGCCGCTCTGGCTAACCTTGGGTGCCCACGATACCAAGCCCCTGCCCGTGGTCACATCTTTGACCATGACCCGCAATGGCAATGCCATTACTCTTGCCAAGCGATTCTACGACGAAGGCGTTCGCACCCTTGCCGACTTTAAACAGATGCTGCTGGCTTCCCCAGAGCGTCAGCACAGAATGGGGGTGGTGCATCCGTCCTCGATGCATAATCTGCTGCTGCGCTACTGGTTGGCAGCAGGTGGTATTGACCCCGATCGCGATGTCATCCTAAAGCCCATCCCTCCCGCACAAATGGTGGTGGATCTCCAGGGCGGAAGCATTGATGGCTTTTGCGTGGGCGAACCTTGGAATTTACGAGCGGCGATCGAAGGGGTGGGCTTTACCGTCGCCACCGACCTTGAAATTTGGAAAGGGCATCCGGGCAAGGTGTTAGGCGTGCGAGAAGACTGGGCGAATGCCTATCCCAATACTCACATTGCGCTAATTAAAGCTCTGCTAGAGGCAGGTCAATATTGCGCTGAGCCAGCAAACGCTACCGAGATTCAGGAGATTCTGTCGCGGCGTGAGTACGTCAGCACCAATCTTGAATACATTCAATTGGGCGACCCGAATAGTGCTGTCTGTGACCTCAATATGCCCATGCGAGATTATGCCCATCATCTCTTCTTTGGCGAAGGCATTAATCGACCCAGCCGTACAGAGCAGCTTTGGCACATGACGCAGTTAGCACGATGGGGTGATACGCCGTTCCCGCGTAACTGGGTTGAGATTTTGGAGCGGATCTGTCGAATAGGGGCGTTTAGTACCGCATCCCGTGAATTAGGGCTTTCTGACCTGACCTACAGTCGCGGCGCAATTCAGCTCTTTGACGGGACAACCTTCAATGCTGATGACCCCATCGGCTATCTCAATAGCCTTGAAATTAAGCAAGACTTCACGATGGCAGAAGTTGTGCTTGACGAACGGGTTCGCGTTGCGGCCTAACACCATATTCCGTATTCGTAGGGGCGCAAGGCTTGCGCCCTCCCCCAGAGATCTAGGCTAAGCCAAATACCTGGCGCGACATTTTCTTAATTAAGAGGGCGCAAAGCCTTGCGCCCCTACAGCACCGACATTTTGTCCTTCATTCAGAATGCCAACGATGACAACCACAAAATCAACCTTGATGCCCAATCGTACTGCTGCCAACCAGTCTGCTGCCGCTAGTTCGTCCTTCCTCGATATTTCTCAACTTTCCAAGGTTTACCCTACGTCTGAAGGGCCTTTTACCGTTCTAGAAGATGTTAACCTTCAGGTCGAAGAAGGTGAATTTATCTGCGTCATCGGTCACTCTGGCTGCGGAAAATCGACGCTGTTGGATATGGTGTCTGGGTTCAACCATCCCACGACTGGAACAGTCTCTTTGCGGGGGCAGTCCATTGTCAAACCTGGCCCTGATCGCATGGTGGTATTTCAGGGCTACGCGCTTCTGCCGTGGCTAACTGCTTTTGAAAATATCTATCTGGCGGTTGATTCGGTTTGGCCTAACAAACCAGAAGCTGAAAAGCGATCTATCGTGCGCGAACACTTGGCAATGGTTGGACTCGAAGAAGCGGCAGACAAACGACCGCCCCAAATTTCTGGCGGAATGAAGCAGCGTGTGGCGATCGCCCGCGCCCTCTCCATCCGTCCCGAAGTCCTGATTTTGGACGAACCTTTTGGCGCACTGGATGCCATCACTAAAGAAGAGCTGCAAGAAGAACTGCTCAAAATCTGGAACGACCATCGCTGCACCGTGCTGATGATTACCCACGATATTGATGAGGCGTTGTTTCTAGCCGATCGCCTGGTGATGATGACCAACGGGCCTGCCGCCAACATTGGGGAGATTATGACCATTCCCTTTGGTAGACCCCGCGATCGCGCCCGTATCATGGAAGACCCGCAGTATTACAAGCTGCGAAACTACGCCCTCGACTTTCTCTATAACCGTTTTGCCCATGACGATGTGGGCTAATGTTTAATGTCTACAATCCACTCTTAGATGCAGTAGTGAATAAGCAATGTTAAAAACTAATTTAGGTAAAGGAATTCTTCTTGCCATCCTTTTGTTAGGGGTGATAGTGACGCTATCTGTTTGTCAACGCTCCCGTAGTTCTGACGATGATGAACGAGAAAAAACCGAGCAAAAAGATAAAGATCGTGATGAGAAAGAGGATGAAGATAAATCAGAAAAAGACAACTCTAAAAAAGATGATTAGTTATGAATTCACGACAAGCATCTGTACTCAAGAAGCCTGGGCTTAATTCTGCCTTCTCACGATGAATGTCAGTTCATGAGTGGATGCAGGGCTGTCCTCGTTTTGTTGCAGAGCCTGCCGGAAATACCATGCAAATCAAACCACGGGCGATCGCCGATCTCCAACCTATCTCGTTAGCCTCGCGATTTAGCTTGCCTCCAGATAGCTAAAACTTTACCCCAGCTTTATATCAATCTTTTAAAAAGCGCGTATGTTCGGTCAAATTGCAGAACGACGGATGCACCTTGTTCGCTGGGTCTTAACGGTGAGCTGGCTGCTGCTGATTGCGTCGCTGTTCTACGATCCGCTATCGCCGTGGCTGACTCAGCCCAATCGCTCATGGAGTCCACTGCGGATTGATCCTAATCTTTGTGTCAAAGTGCAGGGCATTTGCTTAGTAGAGCAACCCTACCCCTTGGGCACCACCATTTTTTGGGGTGCGATTGTGCCTAGCTCT
>JBGSVR010000031.1:0-7772 GCA_041752855.1 Thermosynechococcaceae cyanobacterium | reverse complement strand
CTGACGATACAGGTGGGTAGGGTCATTCATGGGTTTTTGCTCTTGTTTGGTCACTTAAGCGTCTCATGAATCCCTATCCTTTGTCGTCCTCAAACCTCGCTCTCGTAAGCTTTGTAGATACTTGTGTCAGGCAGTCAGGCTGACGACCGTTAAGCTATGACCACTTACGATAGTGTGAGTAGTCTGCTTAATTGCGCCAAAATCAATCAAAATCAGCGTTCCATCAGGACGAAGCATCAGATTAGAGGGCTTTATGTCTCGATGAAAAACCTTCTGCTCATGAATGTAGGCCAAAATTTCGGTAATTTGTCGCAGCCAGTCTAAGGCTTTGTCTTGGGAGATCGCGTTATTGTCTTCGATCCAACGCTGTAGGTCAACACCCTCAATCCATTCCATGACAATGCAGGACAGCTCTTGTCCGGTAGTCGGCACTAAAACCTGGAAAAAGTCTTCACCTTTGGGGATTCCAGGATGATCGAAGTTTGTCAGCAGCTTTTTCTCTCGGCTAAAAAGATCGAGTAAAAGCGGGTCAGAATTAATGAGGGATTTGAGGACTTTCTTTTTATTGCCGTTCCAGGCATCTAACACGACGAATAATTCGGTACTGTGACTTGGGTTTGGCGATCGCAGAAATTGCTGAAGTCGATAGCTCCCATTAACGGTCAAGGGCGTACCGCAGCCTAAACAATGGGCTGCACTCTCTGGGTTACTACGCTGGGTACATCGAGGGTTGATGCAGTAAGTCATGGGGTAGATAAAGTACCGAAGCGCTGCTGAAATTCAATTCTGTCATGCTTTGATAAATTTAATTTTTGCTAGGGTTTTTAGGTCTCAGCTTGAGCCGTCACCATTCCCTTTTATTTTGCATTAAATATTCAATTGATCGCGATCTAGGCCATTTCGCTCTAGATATTTTTTGATGACGAGGGGGAGTAAAAACAGCACCTCATGACCATCAGGGCTTTCTTCAATCAGCGTTTCAATCAGCGATCGCCGTTTGAGCATTTCTAAAATTTTGGGTAAGTCTGCCCTTGCGATCGCCGTTTGTCTCTGGATCTCAGAAAAAGACAGCGGTTCTGTGACCCGCGCCAACTGCACCAACGTGCGCAGCTCTTCTGCACAGAGACGACTTATTTGGCGGTTAAGGGCATCCTTGATGGGTTCTGGAATCACAAGGGTTTCGCAGTCTCTTAGAAAAGTTTTGACGTTGCCCCCAAATACCTCTGTGATGGTAGCGGCAATTAAGGTCAACACCTGCGGATTGCCACCATACTGTTGACGCAGGGCTTCCCAACTTTCTTCACCAGATAATGCTTTGGACTGGAGCAGTGCGCAAACCGCATCTTCTGAAAGGTCGCTCAAGCGCAGCGACTTTACAAACCGTGTTTCTCGTTCGAGCCGCGCTATTTCGGGTAGTGGCTCCTGGGAAAGCATGAGCAAGCAGCTATCGTGTCGTCTTGCGCCCATCTGCCAAAGCAGTTCACCATAGACTTCGTACCCGTCACGGTAATTGTTGGCTTTGTCTTGCAGCACAACCTCTGCCTGATCTAAAACCAGCAGGCAACGCGTGCCATAAAACACCTGCATTAAGGCTGTCATCGGATCAATAAACGAGTCATGAGCCTGGGGGAAAAACTCCGGAAGGTTTTTTACGAGCGTTGGTAAATCTGGTGCCTGCCGCAGCGATCGCCAAATCACATACTCAAACCGATCCTGAAGGCCATCGACTAAAACTGCTGCCAGGTGGGTTTTGCCAATGCCAGAATTGCCCGTCAAGGACAAAACGCTACAGTTACCCTGCACCATCCACTCTTGGAGCTGCGCCAGCTCTGCGGTTCGTCCGTAAAAGCCAGACACATCTGGGGCTTCACCCCAATCTTGCATGGGGCGCTCAGATTCTAGCGGCAGTGAAGGCTCACTTAAATCGGCAATGGCCTGCCAACTCGTCAGACCAACCGCCTCACAAATACTGATAAACGTCTCTTTTTGGACGGGCTTTTGCTGCCAGAATCGCTTGAGCGTTGCACGGGAGGTCATTGCGGTCTGCCACCAGGCTAGCGTGACCGTCTTTGTCCAGCCCTTTCGTTTTCTTGCATGGTCAACGAGCTTCAGCCCCGCTGCTGATGCCCTGAGCGTATCCGCCATATAGGCTCACTTTGGCGCAGGTTTTCTCAATTTTGACATGAGATGCAGGGCTTCTGGAAATGAGCCACATCATGAGCCAGTCGCAGCCTTTTTTGCGTCTTCATTCTGTAACGCTATACAAAGGGGAATATTAAAAACTGAGTCTCTTCCACACTGATACGGATTGTTCCCAACATCCTCTAAGTGGAAGCTCAGATTTAAACTAAAAGAGGATTTATGTATCGGCACTTAAACGCAATGGATGTCCACCATAGAGCGCTTTATGAACGCATTCAACAGTTTTCTCTAGATTTACCGGAAGCCAAATTATCTTTTAGTAAGCGTCTTGCGCGGGAAAATGGCTGGTCTTTGGGATATACCCATCAGGTTGTTGAAGAATACAAGAAATTTGCCTTTTTAGCGGTTGCTGCTGGGCATCCAGTTACGCCATCAGATCAGGTCGATCAGGTCTGGCATCTGCATTTAAGCTATACGCGCTCCTACTGGGAAGATTTTTGCCCCAATATTCTGCAAACGCCACTGCATCATCAGCCAACCAATGGCGGCACGTCAGAAAAGCTTAAGTTCGATGACTGGTATGGCAAAACCCTTGAGAGCTATGCACAGTTTTTTGATCAGGCACCGCCTATCTCGATTTGGCCTGCGCCAAAAGAGCGTTTTGGTCGAGACTTGCACTTTCTACGGGTTAACACTCAACAAAATTGGGTTGTCCATAAACCCTCGTTGAGTTCTGGGGTCAAGAAAATTGTGAGTCGCCAATCAGTCCTCTTGACCCTATTCACGGGTCTGACCTTGGGTGCTACAGGTTGCCAACCCATCATAAATTTTCCAAATTTGCTAGATCTTAAAGGCCCAGAGTTTTTAAGTTTTTTCGTGGGATTGATGGCGGTCACGGGTATTTTAGCTTTCCTCCTGCGAAATTTTCTACGATTGCCTAGTGATAGTCCAACACCTGGATCGCTGCACCTGAGCATCTATGAAAAGGCATATCTTGCCAATGGCAAGCAGCGAGTTGTAGAGACTGCGATCGCATCTCTCGTGCAGCAAAAATATGTGCGTGTGCTGCCAGAAGAACAAAAGCTAGCGGTAATCAAAACTGGCGAAAACGTATCAGATCCAACGGAGCAAGCAGTGCTAGATGTCATCGCATTAGATGGCAACCTTAAGCCGATTTATGCAGAGATTTCTTCAGTCACCGATGCCATTCGAGATCGACTTCAACAACAGCACCTTATTGTCAGCCCCAAGCAATCCTTTGATGCTCGTGTTTTTCCTGCTCTGATGGTAGCGGGTTGCCTAGGGTTAGGCATTTTGAAGATTTGGGTCGGCGTATCCAGAGATAAGCCCGTTGGGTATTTATCGTTCCTATGTACTGTGGCGATGATTGCTACCGCTTATTTTGCGGTTACGCCCATCCATCGCAGTCAGTATGGCGATCGCATTTTACAAGAACTTCGCTCAGGCGTGCAGCGTTCATCAGCACTTAAACAAACAGACTCTCAAATTCCTCTGGCCTGTGCGCTTTTGGGCATAACAGCACTACCCCCTGAGATGTTTCCTGACTTCAAGAAAGTCTTTGCCCCAGTCAGCAATGGAGATGGGGGCAGTGGGGATGGAGGCGGTGGGTGTGGGGGCGGCGGCTGCGGCGGGTGTGGCGGCTGCGGCGGATAGTTTTTGGGTGACGACGATGGTTTCGGCACATATTTTGCGGTCAGGTTGCTGTACAACCTGACCGCTCATTTTTGAGATGGAGTTAGTTCACCATCAATGAGCCAAAAGGTGAGCCAGCGTTAGCCTTCATAACGCTGTAGCTCTGTCAATCTAGACCCATTGAACTAAACCCACTGTTTTTTAGGGATGGGCTGATATGAAGAAAGCACTGCTCTACTGGCTCATGGGCGATCGCGCCGGACGAACCCTTACCGCCACATGGAACTGGCTGTGGGGGGTACCCCTCACAAACCATCCGCAGATTGCTAAAGAAGTGGCGCAAGAATCGCTTCAGTCTATGCAGGAATCGGTCAACAAGCTGATGAATTCTGTGGCGACCGTCATGACCGCTCACCAGCAGGCAAAAGCCATCTACAACCGCAAGCAGAAAGAATTTCGCCAAGCAGAAGAACAGGCGCTACTCGCCCACCAGCATGGTGAAGAAGAAACCGCACACCTCGCCATGGGACGCGCCATTCAAATTGAATCGCTTTTGCCGCAGCTTCAGGAGCGTGTTATGCAAGCCCAGCGACTCGCTGAGCAAATGCAGCAAAAGCTGAAGCTAGAGCGCCAAAAACTAGAGCACTACAAAGGTGAAATGCAGAATTTAGAGGCACTAGCCCAAGTGAATCAGGCATTAGCGGCGATCGCCAAAACCAGCGGCGACCTAGAAATGGGCACTGCCAAAACGCAGTTTGATCAAGCCAATCAGATGATTCAGCATCAGTACTTCAAAGGCAGCGCCCGTGCCGAACTCTCCCAAAACCCAACAGACGCGCTACAGGCCAACCTAGACCGCCTCACCCTAGACGAACAAATTAGCCGCCGCCTTCAGCGCACAGCAACACCTCAGCAAAATCCTGCTAAAAATGCCTGAATCGCCTTACTTGTAGACTGCTCACTTTCTTTTTCATTCCTTATTTCAGGAGACTTCTCGTCATGACACCCACAGCTCAAAAAAAGAACCCGCCACCCATTGTCTTTATTGCCACAGGATTAGGTTTGGTAATGGGTGTTTATGGATTAGGCATTGGCAAGCAAACGCCGCTTGCTCCTATGCAAGACACCTCCGTCCAAGACCGGATGTCTCTCGGCGAGAAAATTTTAATTGAGGCTTCAGCCACCCACAGCAAAGAATTAGGGGCAAAAGCCTTTGCTACTGGCGACTACCGTGGAGCAGTTGACCACTTCAAATCTTCTCTCTCGCGTGTCCCCAACGATCCAGAATCGGTGGTGTACCTTAGCAACGCTGAAGCGGCCAACACAAACGTCGCCCCCAAAACCATCGCCGTCAGCATTCCCATCAGCTCTAACCTAAATGTCGCCCAAGAAATTTTGCGGGGCGTTGCTCAAATCCAGCAGGAGGTGAATCAGAACGGCGGCATTGATGGTCAGCCCCTTGCTGTCAAAATCATTGACGACCAGAACGATCCGGCGATCGCCCAGCAGGTTGCCACAAATCTGGTCAGCGATTCTCAGATATTGGCCGTGATTGGTCATAATGCCTCCGATGCGACCATAGCCGCAGCGCCTCTTTATCAACAGGGCAGACTGGTGATGATTAGCCCTACCAGTATGTCCAGCGAACTTTCGGGGCTGGGCAGCTATATTTTTCGGACAGTTCCAGGCACCCGATTCTTAGCAGACCCATTGGCAAAGTATGTGGTTAAAACCGCGCGTAAAAACCGCGTTGCAGTGTGCTTTGACGCTCAGGCCAAAGATAACGTTAGCTTCAAGAACGAATTTATAGCGTCTCTAGAAGGCGATAAAGGCCGATTTATTGAGACAGGGTGCGATTTTTCAGCTTCTGCCTTTAACCCTGAAACCGCCGTGGCTCAAGCCATTCGCAAAGGAGCCGATAGCATCTTGCTAACGCCCCATGTCGATCGCCTAGACCGAGCCATCAATTTAGTGCGTGCGGTGAAAGGGCGACTGGCAATTTTTAGTAGCCCAACGCTCTACACCCAGAAAACCCTTCAGACGGGCGCTCAAGATATAAATGGGCTGGTACTGCCTGTTCCTTGGCACCCCAGCCTTTCTACCAATAAACCCAAACTCAATCGTGCCCATCAGCTTTGGAGTGGCGAAATTAACTGGCGTACCGCGATGGCGCTAGATGCCGCACAGGCCGTAGTGACAGGTCTTCAGCGTAGCAGCGGCAGCAGTCGTGAATCGCTTCAACAAGCTCTACGCGCACCTGAGTTTAGGGCAAAAGGGATGGCAGAAGATGTTCGGTTTTTGCCGACGGGCGATCGCATTAGCACCCCTGTCTTAGTTCAAGTCCAGCCCGATCCAAAATCACCGACAGGCTATGCATTTGTCCCGTTGAAATAGGCAGTGTTTCCAATTCACGCTAAAAGTGATGTACTTTGATTTCCACGTCTAATATTGAGTTTTAGGCGATAGGTTTTTAGGCTGGCAACATGAAGTTAGGCCAATACTGGCGTCGATATGAGTTTTTGCAGCCAAAACCTTATAGTGGCTTGGGAGAAGGGGCGATCGCCCTTCTCGCCACGCTTATCTGGTTCACCGCAAGTCTAGTGCGGCATCGTCTGCCAGAAGCAGGTGACTGGTCGCTAGGCGAAAGTATCATTGAAGCCTGTTCCTTTGTCGTTTTTGCCGCAGTCCCCATTTTTGGGCTTGCCACCCCACAGGGTGAACAGTTTGCAAAACAAGTGCTGCTGCCCAAACAGGGGCTTGGCCTTCAAAGTTTGCTGTGCGCGGCCTTAGCCATGTTGATCGCATTGGCAAAAGCGCTTAACCTAAATTCTCGTCACTTTGACTGGCTCAATCAGTTCAATACCTTAATCATTACAGGGCAATTTTGGCTCAATGCTGCCCTGTTTTTAGGCGGCGTATTTGTTGCTCTCCGCATTCCCTTTCTGGTTCAGTCTCTACGGCAAAATCCCCAACCCTCACTGCGCTGGCAACTCTATGGTCTACTGCTGCTCAACACCCTTTATCTTTCTCTGCACCACACCGCAATCCCTTGGGAAGGTTTTGTCATCAGTGCAGTGTATGGGCTAGTCTGCCTCGGGTTAGTCTGGCCTTCCCGAACCATGACCGCGTCTCCTTCGCAGCGACTGGTGCCGTCAGACTTTGGGCTGATGGTTTTGTGCGTTGCCATTCTGTACTGGTTTTCTATTCCCTCCTTTAACTTTGGTGTTTTTATTGGGGTTGACCTATTTATTTTGGTCATGGTTTATGGCTCAGGTTTGGGGCGATCGCACTTTGGCTATAGCTTTGCCATGCGGCGCAAAGATTGGCCTGTTTTGGGGGTGATTGTAGGGGTGGCGATCGCCACATTAGTCCCCATCGCCATCCTTTCAGGCTTTGTGCAGCCTACCCAAGCCCAAAACCAGTTCAGCCCCCTGCGATTAGCCGTTTACTTGGTTCTGTTTACCTTCCGCGTCGGCATCTTTGAAGAAGTCTTTTTCCGGTCTGGCCTGATGGTGCTGCTGCGCGATTGCTTAACGCATCGAACTGAGCTAAGTAGACCTCTTGCATCAGCCCTATTCCCCTCATCCCTTTCTTATAATCCAAAGGCTTTACCCTCTTCTCATCAGGGGAGAGGAGCTAATTCTGGCTCCCCTCGCCCGTTCTGGGAGAGGGGTTGGGGGAGAGGGTCATACTCGTGCAAGCACTCTAGTCAATGGCGGACTCTTGGTGCGCAGCTATCGCCCCGAACCATCCTGTTACTCTCTGTAATAGGCTGCTCCATCCTGTTTGGCCTATCTCATATCGGCAATGCGTCTGGCACAAACCCCCTCACCCTCTGGCAGTACCGAGGACTCTATATCGCCCTCGCAACCTCAGCCTCAATATTTTACGCCCTGGCCTTTGCTAAAACGAATCGTTTGGCGGTGCCCATTCTAGTACATGGAGTCGTGGATACCGTTGCGGTAGTGCTATTGGGC
>JBGSVR010000030.1:0-2335 GCA_041752855.1 Thermosynechococcaceae cyanobacterium | reverse complement strand
ACTATCTTCAAAGGCTTTAGTCGATTGGGGTGAGAGGCTTAACGCCAATACGCTTAGTCCTAGTAAAGAGACCCAACGGTTTCGCTTCATCGTAAAAACTCCTTAGCACCTGGAATTGTCGCTTGGCGATTCATTACCCTGGACAGTCCCAAAGGAAATGATAATAAAAAGCATGAGTTCCCTTATACCGAGGTATCAGGCTTCTGTCAATAGGCTTAAATCACCTCAAATTGCCTTATGCTCAGCATCCCGAAGGTTTGGCGCTCAATACTTTAAGGTTTGCCTTAAGGCTTTGATAGACCCATGTTTTGTCTGTATATAGATTAGATTTCCCTGAAAGTTACTTAATCTGACAGATCTTCAAAAGCCTCTCAGCTTTATATTGTGGCGCTGGGTTTGAACCACAAAGCTAATATCACTAAGATAGGGTAAGGCTGACCCTACAGATTTCTCTTGTAGTTTCGTGCGATATTTTCTTTACGTCTCTAGCGTCTAACGGACATTGCGCCCATGCTCCCTGCTGCTGAACTTTTTATGGCCTTCCACTTCTGGACTTCTCCCGCCGCCTTTTGGCCTATGCTGCCCTTAGATAGCCTCATGTCTACCCAAGGCGTAATGGTGATGCTATTGGTCGCCTATGCAGGGGCAATGTGGATGTTTTTGTCGAGCGCACCTAAGGTTCATACCCTAATGGTGTCAGATCTAGAGATTGCGCGACAGTTTTATGAGGGCGACCTTCAGCTTTTGGCAGCAGAAGTGCCCTTGCACTACTACTACAACTACGAACAGACCCTAGGGCTTTCGACCGTAGACCCTATCTATATGCCCACCAATCTTTCGAGCGCTGCAACTCAGATGGGCGGTGCTGGAGCAGCGGACGGGCTATGGTATCAGCTCAAAAAAAATGTGCAACTCCACGTCATTGGGGGAGCCAGCCTGGGCGACAAAAATCAGCAGCGTCACGTTTGCTTTGACCATGCCTGTTTGGATCAGATTTTGCTGCGGGTGCAGAGCCGCTACGTTAAGTTCAAAATCCGGCGCGAAGACCCGCTTAATTTTTTGGTCAAGACCTATGAGGGGCTGGTCATTGAAATGTCAGAAGTATCGAATTAGCGAGGTGCAGGGCACTGGCAGGTATAATACAGCCCGAACCTTTGCCTGAGATCCGTGATGTCTTTGACCTGGCAGCCCGTTAAAGTTTACGACGATATTCTGTATTACAAGGCCGATGGCATTGCCAAAATTGTCATCAATCGTCCCGAGAAGCGCAATGCGTTTCGGCCTAAAACCGTATTTGAGCTGTATGAGGCGTTTATTGATGCCAGAGAAGACCCCTCCATTGGGGTCATTCTGCTGATGGGGGCAGGCCCTCATACCGACGGCAAGTATGCCTTTTGCTCTGGCGGCGACCAAAGCATTCGCGGTGAAGCAGGTTATGTAGGCGAAGATGGGGTGCCGCGCCTCAATGTGCTGGATCTTCAGCGGCTGATCCGCAGCATTCCTAAAGTGGTGATTGCGCTGGTGGCAGGTTATGCGATCGGGGGTGGGCACGTCTTGCACCTGATCTGCGATCTTTCGATTGCGGCGGACAATGCGGTGTTTGGACAGACGGGACCTAAGGTAGGTAGCTTTGATGCAGGGTTTGGAGCAAGCTATTTAGCAAGAGTCGTCGGGCAAAAGAAGGCGCGGGAAATCTGGTTTTTGTGTCGGCAATATTCGGCTCAAGAAGCGCTGGAGATGGGCTTAGTCAATACGGTTGTGCCCGTAGTGCAGCTCGAAGCTGAAGGGGTTCAGTGGGCGCAGGAAATTTTGCAAAAGAGTCCTCTGGCGATTCGCTGTCTTAAAGCCGCATTCAATGCAGACTGTGACGGACAGGCGGGGATTCAGGAACTGGCAGGGAATGCCACGCTGCTCTATTACATGGTGCAAGAAAGTGCTGAGGGCAAAAATGCATTTCTAGAGAAGCGAGATCCTGATTTCCGGCAGTTCCCGTGGTTGCCGTAGCGTCGCTTAAAATGGAGCTTAAGTTCTGATCAACCTGCAATAAGTCGCGTCTCAAAAAATTGCGCGATATATTGGCAGTACGGTTACAAATACTGACCTATCCTCAATCCTGCTGCACTCTCGCGTAAGCAAACATGAACAGCCCCTTTCTTGAGCGTCTCCACAGTCCTGAGCGTCCTGTCATTGTGTTTGATGGGGCGATGGGTACCAATATTCAGTCCCAAAACCTGACGGCGGAAGACTTTGGGGGGGCTGAGTATGAAGGCTGTAACGAGTATTTGGTGCATACCAAACCCGAGGCGATCGCCAAGGTACACCGCGACTTCTTAGC
>JBGSVR010000029.1:0-5545 GCA_041752855.1 Thermosynechococcaceae cyanobacterium | reverse complement strand
TGCCAGTTCTGCCCAAAATGCGGCGGGGTCAGCTTTTGCCTTGGCGTAAAGCGCTTCGTACTCGGCAAAGCTTTTAATTTCTGCTTGGGCAGATAGCTCAGCAGGGGGCGCAAACAGACGCTTTTCGTTAAGGATGGATTCAATAGTGGGGTTTGACATAGCCCTAAATCAGAAACGGTTCGGTAAGAAATCTCTTAACCAAGGTCGCACAAAATCACAACGAAATTCGTTAAGCTTTGCCATGTTTTATGGGCGATCACTTGCCATCCCTGATGGCTTAATCCTGGATTGCCCGATATCCAGAAACGCTAGGGATTAATCCTAAAGCTGTCTGCTACAGCGCGAAAGATTGGTAAATACTTTTGGGCACCTGCATTCGACACAAATCCTTGCAAAATGTAGTAGGTCTCATCGGTTGAAACAATGACTTGGTACACAGTCAGCGGTGTCCGGGTCTTGAGGTCGTAGCCCGTCGCCACCACCTCAAAAGCTGGATGGTCAGCTATGGTTTTGAATTGACCGCTGGTTTCCGTTAACTCCGTGACCTGTTGAGTTTGTTTGAGCCGAAGTCGTGAAAATTCTGCCAATTCTTCACCAGACATCTTACCGGACAGTGAGCCGCCGATGCTCAGGGCAGAGCCTAAAACCATCAGCGGGTCTGCTGCCGGAATAGGAGGCTTAGCGCCGCTTTTGGTGAGCATAACGGTGTTTGCAACCCGTCCTGATATCTGTAAATCGCCTGCGGGCTTAAAGCTAAAGGTAAGACCTTCTAGCGATTGAACGGCGGTACCTGGTATCCAACGCAGGCTAATGATGGCCTGCCGGAGGGGTGCTTTAAGAGCAGCAGCTTGGGATTCTGGAAACGATGCCGTGGCAATCAGTGCCTGATCGCCAGTCCCAACTACCACAATCCATCTCAAAAATTTTGTGCCTTGGGCGGACTGAGTAACCAGCAGGAGCTTGCTGGGTCTACCGTCAATCGTAATGTCCTTAGACTCAATTAAAGTCATCCCTCTTGATTTAAGAACTTTGGCAGAACTGAACTGTGTAATGATGTCCTGGCCTTTGGGGATGGGCAACTCTGTGACTAAAATTGAAGCTCCGGTTTGCTGTTGCTCAAAGCCTGGGAAAAGCTTGCTAGGTTGGAATCCTTGCGGTGGCGAAATTTGGACGCTGGTGCCAGGAACTTTGCTCAGAGGACTGGGCTTGGCGATCGCATCTATTGGCGCTAGAGCCACCAGCGCCAAAATACTCACCCGAAGCATGACCTTAGCCAACATTGCTTTAAGAGATCTCATATGATGCTTGTCTTAGATTTTTCCATCTTGATATACATATCCTCATCAATATTAAGCTCAAATCTTCTTAGGCTGCCCAATATCTTTTTCTTTGATCAGTACCAACCTTTTTTGCCGTTTTCCCTTAGGCAGTAATTTAACGCTCAGGCTGTGGCTATGGTTCTGATAATATCGCTCAAATTCAACACAGGACAGAGTGAGATTTAAACTTGATAAATCCTTCTTTAGAATAAAATAATTTTACGTCAGAATTAGGCAAGTTGGGACAATTTGTGTACACGCCTTCGGCTTAATCCGTACTCAGGTTGGCGTAATAAGATGCCATTGCTCTTTAACATTCTTCCGTTGCACCTCATGCCACCGCAACGCGATTAAGCATGCAATAAAAAGCATATACCCTGGTTCTTCCATCTGAGAGAAAACTAAACCAAACGAAAATACACAAAGCACTAAAAACTTAGAAAAGTCATCAAGACAGAAATGCCGCCATATCAAAGCAGATAGATAAAGATAGGCAACCAATCCAACTGGCCCATAATCACCCCAAATGCCAGCCCAACCAAATAGAGGAGAAAAAAAACTAGACTGGTCGCCCAACCAACTTCTTCCAACAGCCGCCCAAACTGCTGCGCTCGCGGGGGACTTGGTTGCGCCCAAGGGGCCTAACATATCCCAATAGTTTTCCATCATCCAGCCACCCAAACGTCCCACAGTGTGACCAGGCCCCAAACCTAACCACCAACTTATCGGAGAAGGAAAATATTGAGGAACAATTCGAAATGTAGCAAATTTAAGAAGCGTTGCTTCTCCTTCAGCTCCATAAATTTCTGGTCTCATCCAAGTCTTGAAAGAGGAAAAAGAATTTATATTTTCGACACTCCAAGAAAAAGCGAGAAAAGCAATAATAAGAAGAATTATATATCCAATTAATTTTCTAAAGTCCTTAACCTTCGTCAAGACTAATAGCACCCCTGCAAAGGCTAGGCAAAAAATAACTTGTTTAGCATCCGCTAATATCATATGCCAGAAGCTTGCAAATACAACTACTAGCCGAATCCAAAGCGATACTTTAGCTGTGAGGAAATAATATATGCCAAAGGTTAATGCAACTGATGCCCCAACGACATGCCCAGCACCTGAACGATAAAAGATTCCTTGAATATTATCCTCTTGACCTTCAAGAAGATTAAACTTTAATACATAATTTTGAATAAAAGCTAAGAAGATATGAAATAGGCAAAATCGTATAATCCATTTTCGGAACCATTCAGTACGCTCCAGTGTCATTGGGATGCTTACAATGATCATCAATAGCATAAATGGCTCAGTGAGCAATACAAATCCCATCACAGCGTTAATAATGCCTGCATTATTAACTAACGCACTAGCAAACACAGCAATCAGAACAAATAGCAAGGAAAATAATACCTTTTTTATTATTTTGATTTGCTTTTGATCGTCAATTTGTGTTTTAGCGAGAATAATGATTAACACAAAAGGAATAAGCAATAAATGAAAAAGATTTATGATTGAAGGGAATTTTAATGCGCTCAGACATCTAGACAAAAAACCACTGCAAAAAGCTATCATTGCCAATGTAGAATTAGTTATAAATCCTTGCTTTTTCTGTGTTGGTGTAGATATTTGATTCATTGAACGCCTAACTCTGATTATTGATCGAGTAAAATATTAGATAATTATAAAAATTGGCAAACCCAACTATTAAATAGCATGGCGGGAATCACCAGTTATCAACCCGCATTTGATTACTAGGAATGTGCCGTCCAAGACCAGGACATTTATCTCTCCAATTCATGTAACCTTGAAGATTTGAAGGAAGCTGTCGATTAAAGTCATGAATTTGCTGGCTAGATAAAGGAGAGCGATCGCAGTAAAATGGATTTTTGGGTCGATCACTAAAATAGTGAAAAAAGATTGCTGCACGATCTTTGTTTTCGGGAGGTTTCCCACGATGATAACATCGAGAAGTATCTGCAAAAAAAACGGTTCCAGTATTTCCAATGCATGAGGTTAGCCAATCCGAAAAATTCATGTTGAGTAGCTCTTCTAACTCAGAATGAGTTAATCCCTTATATTTTGGAAGCGTTTTAACTAGCCAGGTATTAGGATCTGGCTTAATGCACTGAAAAGGACCACCGGACTCATCAACATCATTGAGATAAACACCTACTTTGATCATCCTCCAATCTTCTTTATCTCGATGCCATATCCGAGGTCCAGCATCTCTACCATCCGCCACACTATGGTAGAATGAAAGCCCTCCATAGCCGACAGGTAAACCCAGATAGCATTCCACAATTTTTAAAATACGTTCTGATAGACCCCAGTAAAGAATTTCAGGATGAGCCAGCAACTGGTTTGCGGCTGCCATCAGAGTATGCTTCCCTATGTAGCCAGGAAGTTTAGACTGTTGAGCCAGCTCAAAAGCAACACATTGTGCAGCTTCAATAAGATGGAGACTGTCTGGAACATTCAATTTATCTAATGATGTTATGGAAAGACCTTCCTGCTCAAGTTCCTTAACGATTTCTAAATCACTTGCATCTAGACTTGGCAATTTTGTCTTGTGCTGTTCAAGCCGTCTTTGGTAACGAGGCCAAAGTACTGATTGTTCAAACCACTCACTACTGTTAATATCACAGGCAATATCAGAAGGCAGGCTCAAAGCCTTATTAATAAATCGTCTAGCTAAATGATAAAGAGGGTAAGGATTGTTAAGCCGTGATTGACTAAGCGTATGTAGATGATTGTTGATACTCATATTGTTTAACTAAATCATGAATAGTGGCAAAAATCTATTTAGACAACTATGGTAATTCCTTCTAAAATAGAATATTCTATAACTCCGCACTTAATTTATTTGTCAATAATTGTTCGATAAATTTCTATTAGCTGCTTACAGTTTTGATCGGCAGAATATTTTTCCAGAAATTCAGAGCGAGCTGCCTGTCGCATCTGACTCAATTCTTTGGGATGCGTTAAAATCCAATCTATTTTATTGGCTAAGTCGGTAGAGTTACTGACTTGAAACAGCAGTCCAGTTCGTTCGTGATCTACAAGCTCAGAGATTGCCCCAATGTTAGATGCAACAACTGGCGTTCCCTTTGCAAAGGCTTCGATCGCAACTCTTCCAAATGTCTCAAACCATTCAGAAGGGAACACTAGACACGCAGCATTTCCGACTACTTCATACACTTCTTCTAAAGATTTTCGACCGAGCCACTCAATTTCAGGCATTTCTTGTACAGCTTCTTTGACCAAATCGGCCATTGGTCCATTGCCTAAAATTTTAAGCGGCATCTTGTGATCTAGCTTCCTCCAAGCATCTAGCATTATTCCTAACCCTTTCTCGACCGATAGCCGTCCTACAAATACGGCATACCCCCCTTTGCCTTCACCAGGCTCAGGAGCAGGATATAAAAAATTTGTCTTAAAAGTAAGTTTTTCTGGCGGAAAGCCGGCCTGAATAAACTTTTCCATTGCAAATTGACTGTAGGCAATAAACTGATCTACGGCATTACTCCAAGTGCCTAAAATTGAATGAAAGCCCATTGTTGCAGCTACCATTGCACTTGCACTTCGACTATCTCGATAACATCCATGAACTACGCCTGGAAAAGGTAGCAATTTACCTAAGCAATCTTCACAAACTTTGCCTTGCCGAAAAAAGAGAGCATTGGGGCATAATAATCTATAGTTATGCAATGTTTGCACGACTGCAACACCTTCATCTTTTGCCGCATAGTAAGCAGCAGGAGAAATCAGTGGAAAGGTATTATGAAAATGAGCAACTTGTGGTTTCTGCTGACGGATAATTGATCGCAGTTCACGATAAACCGTGCTGTTCCATAAAGTGTTTTTTGCAAGACTTAGCGGATTCATTATCGTAATCTGGTCATTATTTAAAGTATAGCGAAAAACTTCATGTCCATGAGATTCTAAAAGATCACCCTCGGTCACAAAAATTTGTTCCTCGCCACCTGGTTGCTGATAATAGTTGTGAACTGTTAAAATCCGCATCGAAAGACTCACTTCTAAAAGATAGGATGTTGGATAAAAATAGTTGATTAGACTTCTCCAAAAACTTCTATAGCAGTCCTAAATCAGTTGTAAAATATTTAGAATCTATCATAGCTCTAGAGTCTGTTGACACTTATGGAAGACATATCTGAGGATCAGAGTAATAACTCAGAACCGAAACCTATAGATGAGCTACGGGATTTTAT
>JBGSVR010000028.1:0-1650 GCA_041752855.1 Thermosynechococcaceae cyanobacterium | reverse complement strand
CAGTATTCCCAATCTCTTTTTAAGTGGAGACTGGATAGTGAACCGTCATGGGTCATGGTCGCAAGAAAAAGCTTACGTCACAGGTCTAGAAGCGGCTAATCAAGTAATTGCTCAATTGGGTCAGGGAACTGCTGCAACGATCATTCCGGTGGAACCCGATGAACCCCATGTGCAGATAGGGCGTTCTCTGGTGCGTCTGGCTCAATCTCTGTCCCTTTGCTAAGTTCCTCTCCCCAAAACGGGAGCGCCGGGACTCTGAGGCGAAGTTGATAAACTTCATGCTCAGAGTCCTGGCGTTGTCTGGGCAAAGAGCGCCGAAAAATCAGTTGTGATCACGGCTGAAGGATCCTCCTCCGGTTTTGAAATAAGGTCAAAGGCTTTATTTCGAGCATTGGGGGTCTGAAGTGCTTGAACAACCACCTCTGCCACGTCCGCTCTAGGAATAGAAGTGGGAATGGCATTAGGCGGATGATTGAGAAAGGCATCATCTTTTCCGACGAGGAGTTCCCTGATCCCACCCGCTTTATCGAGTAGCCCTCCTGCGCGAATGATGGTGTAGTCAATGCCTGAGTCGATGAGATATTGCTCTGCCTTACGCTTCCACACCAAAATGTTGCCGTTGCCAAGCTGATTGAGAGGGTGGTTTTCGTTTGTGCCACCCATTGAGCCGACGAGGACAATATGCTCAACCCCAGCTTTGAGGGCAGCATCGATCTGATTTTTCTGACCCATGTAGTCAACTTCTTCTGGAGTACCACCAGGCTCAAAGTCAAATTCTGGCCTTTCACCAGGTTGGGGCGGTGCTTTCATGCGAGGGACTGCACTGGTCAAAATCACCAGAGCCTGAATCCCGTGCAAAGCGCTATGCAGGGTAGACAAATCATGGATATCGCCAAAGATGAATCTCTCGGTGTTGTCAAAGATTTCCTGTACCTTCGCCTCAGATCGCGCAAAGGCGATCGCCTCAAAGTCATTGGGCCGCTGTTGTAACTTCTGAACCACCAGAGATCCCGTTCGCCCTGTTGCACCCGTGACGAGAACTCGTTTAATCGACATAGAGCGTTTTCCCATACTGAGCATTAGCTTAGTCTAAGGTTCTCTTGCAATCTCTGTGAACCCAATGATGAGCATCTTAGCGCGTGAACCATTGGAAATATGGTGGTGTCTTTTATGCAAAAATTCAAACATTCCGTATATGTACGGTTTTACTTCAGTTGTAGAAAAATGAAGATCATTTGAATAAAACCGTGCGTATCCATGCATCAGCGACCGCTTTTCTTCAGCCTCTCTCTAGCTTTTTGCAGTTTTAGCTCAAGCCCTGCAATAGCGGCGCGCCCAGAGTCTGCCCAAACCATCACCGGAACCATCGTCAGCGTGGGCGACGGCGACACGATTCGCGTTAAAACACCAGACAAAACACTAACTGTTCGGCTGGCCTGTGTTGACTCACCTGAACTCAAGCAGCAGCCCTATGGACAAGCCGCGTCCAATCGGCTCAAACAACTGCTACCCGTTGGTCAAGCTGTCACGCTACGGATTGCTGATACTGACCGTTATGGTCGCAGCGTTGCCAAAGTCTACACTGGCAGCACCTCCATTAACCTCGCCCTAGTCCAAGAGGGGCAAGCCGTCGTTTATCGTCAGTATCTC
>JBGSVR010000027.1:0-11616 GCA_041752855.1 Thermosynechococcaceae cyanobacterium | reverse complement strand
ATAAAATCCCGTAGCTCATCTATAGGTTTCGGTTCTGAGTTATTACTCTGATCCTCAGATATGTCTTCCATAAGTGTCAACAGACTCTAGAGCTATGATAGATTCTAAATATTTTACAACTGATTTAGGACTGCTATAGCAGGCGGACTAGCCCAGGTAAATGAAAAATCAAAAAGAATTCAGAACTTTGAAGGATAACAGGCCCTAAAAGACAGCCTTAATCGCAATTAAGCTAATCGCGATAGTATCCAGGCGTCCAAACCCGCCGATATTGCTCTCTTTCTCGACGATTTTCCCAACGCCCCGGAATCCAAACCCGACGCTGTTGAACAATGCGGCGTTGAGGAACGAACACGCGACGGCGTGCTGGAGCAACGTAAACAGGACGTCTTGAACGATTCCCGCCGAGTTGAATGGTGAGTTGAGCATTCGCAGGCTGCACCATTTGAGGGAGTGCAATAAAGGGGAGAGCCGCTAGAGCTAAAGTTAAAATTCGTTTCATGATGATGTCTCCTAAACATTATAAAAGCTGTATTTGGGCAGATTGCCTAACGATAAAATCCGGGTACCCAAACACGTCGATAGCGATTATTTTCTCGACGGTTTTCCCAGCGTCCTGCTACCCATACTCTTCGCTGCTGAACCACACGGCGTTGAGGAACGATAACGGCACGAGGCGCGGGTCTAACGTAAACAGGGCGTCTGTTTTGATTTCCGCCCAACTGAATTTTGATTTGGGCGTCGGCGGGTTGCACAGTTTGAGTCAATACTCCAAAGGGAAGTAGCGCAAGCGCAATAGTCAAAATCCGCTTCATAGTGGTGTCTCCTAATTTGTAATTAATGAATTAAAGTCAAGACCGAATAGCGTTAAAAACAACGGCATCAGGTTAGATTGAGTGACAGAAAGATTATTTTTGTTGGCGTTTTTGCTGCCACTGAGTTCGTAGTTCTTGGCGCTTTTGCCGTTGTTCTGGCGTAAGAATCGCGTCAATTTGACTTTTACTCTGCTCCCGAATGGCCTTAATGCTTGCCTTTTGAGCTTCACTTAGATTTAGATTGGGCTTTTGGCGTGGCGTTTGAGCTTTGGCAGCCTGCCACTGCTGTTTTTGCTCGGGTGTCAATACAGCATCCATTTGCTGACGGCTGTTGGTCTTAATTTGCTTGATTTGTGTTTTTTGTGTTTCAGTCAGACCCAGACTTTCCCATGCAGCTTTACGACCTTTCGGTTTAGCACTGTCGGACTGCTCAGTATTTTGAGCAATGGAGAAAGAAGCGTCAGCAGATTGCAAAGAGGATGCTTGTGTCTTGATAGACAGTAGGAGCATTCCGCCAATCAAAAGAGAAGCGGCAGACAATCCCAGTGGTTTTAAGAAAGACATGATGGTTTTTGTGCTGAAGGTTTAACGTCTACAAAATCGCTATGAACTTCATTAAGCCAGTCCAAAATGACAACACAACCCATGCTTTGATTACAGTTTTGTAATTTGAGTCCTCAGCGTGCGCCTTTACAATGAAGAGAATGGATTGTACGAACCAGAGTTTGAAGTGAATCTATGCATCTGCTTTACGTAGAAGACGAAAAAAAGATTGCCAGCTTTGTAAATGCAGGTCTTAAAGAGCATGGATTTATGGTGGACTACTGCGACAATGGCGATGATGGCTACACTCGTGCAATGGACAATACCTACGACGCCATTGTGTTAGACATCATGGTGCCGGGCAAAGATGGACTTTCTATTTTAAAAACGCTTCGGCAGGCTCGGCGCAATACGCCCGTCATTTTGCTTACTGCACGCAATGAGCTAGATGATCGCCTGGAGGGTCTAAACCTAGGGGCAGATGACTACATTGCAAAGCCATTTTTTGTAGAAGAGCTGGTTGCCCGTATTCATGCAGTGGTGCGCCGTAGTGATGGCGATCGCCAAAACCTTCTAGGCGTTGGCTTGCTCAAGCTAGACTGCCTGCTTCGCAAAGTCATTTATGAAGATCGAGAAGTAGAGTTAACCACGCGCGAATTTAACCTGCTGGAATACCTAATGCGATCGCCTGGACGTGTGTTTACGCGCACCCAGATCTTGGAGCATGTTTGGGGCTACGACTTTAACCCCAGTACCAATGTGGTGGATGTTTGCATTCAGCGCCTCCGCAAAAAGCTTGACCCCAGCGACGCGTTAGGCTGGGTTGAAAGCGTGCGAGGGGTGGGCTATCGCTTTCGTTCACCAGAGCCTGAACTGTGAAGCTGCGCTCTTTTCGGGTTCGGATTGCGCTTATATTGGTGCTTTTGACCGGAAGCGCCCTAGTCGGATTTGGGGCAATGTCTGGGTGGCTGCTCTACAACGCCAAAATGAGCCGCCTCGATGAAGTCATGAAAATTCAGCTTTTGCGTACCGCACGCGCTCAGCAGCGCGATCGCTGGCTGGCCTATGAAGAGCTGCTGCCGCGTATTTTTGGGGTTGAAGCAGAAACGCCCACGGCCTTCCTCATTCAGGATGCCGCTACCGGAGCCGTGGTGTATCAATCACGGCAATGGCCTGCCGATCTCGATCTTGCGCCACTGTGGCCGCCGCCCCCACCCCCTACAAAAACGGCTTCTCCTACCCAGACCCCTTCTACGGCTTCTCGCCTGCTGCCTCGGTCTAAGCTCAAGTTCTCAGACCCACGCCTGGTGACTCGGCAAACCACTGCCACTACTTGGCGGGTAGGGGCGGCTACGTTCTCGCGCTCACGGGTGGCGATCGCCATTAGCCTTAGAGCCATTGATTCCGAAATGGCGGCGATTCGCAGCACTTTTCTGCTCTCCATTATTACCATACTGCTGCTCATTGCAGGAGCAGCCTGGATTCTCTCGGGCCGTGCGCTCAGGCCCATTCGTCAGTTAACCCAAGCTATTCGACAAGTGACCGTCAAAGGGCTAGACCAGCGGGTACCCGTGGGCGATGCTGACCTAGAGTTTGCGGCATTGATTCAGGTCTTTAACCAAATGCTCGAAAATCTAGATCGCAGCTTTCACCACGCCTCTCGCTTCAGTGCCGATGCTGCCCACGAACTCAAAACGCCCCTTGCTATTTTGCAAGGAGAGCTAGAGCAGGCCATTCACAAAGCAGACCGAGGTTCAGCCCTACAGCAGCATCTCAGCAGTCTGCTCGATGAAGTGCGCCGTCTCAGCGGCATTGTGCGTAAGCTGCTGCTGCTGTCCTTAGCCGATGCGGGGCGAATGAACCTTCACCTCATCAGGGTTAACGTATCGGAACTGCTGCTGCAAATGCTTGAGGATATTGAGCTGCTGGATCCTAGCCTGACGGTAGAAGCTCAAATTGCTCCAGACCAGTGGGTCTTGGGCGATCACGATTTACTGGCTCAAGCACTACATAACCTAATTACCAATGCGGTGAAGTATAACCTTCCCAGTGGCTGGATTAAGCTTGATGTTTTTCACAGTCAGGCTAAGGTGTTCGTTACCGTCACCAATGCCTCAAAGTCTATTTTGCCCGAAGACCGCGATCTCATTTTTGATCGATTCCACCGAGGTGATGCGGCTCGTACTAGACATATTGAAGGCACGGGTCTAGGACTAAGCCTTGCCCGAGAAATTGTACGGGCGCATCACGGTGATATTGCGCTTATGCCTACTCCTCTTGGACAAGTGTCGCTAAAGCTGAGCTTGCCGTTATCCAATAGAAATTGAGCAGCAGATGCAACGAATTTATAAATCCTTTGCCAGCGACTTAGCGAATATTCTGGCTCCACTTAACCCTGTTTTCGTTCCACTGCACCTCAAAAATTTTACTTTAGCCATAAATTACCTCTCCATTCCTGATTCGTGCAAGAGGTCTAATTAATCGCGGTGCTTACGTCATTCAGCACCTTTAGCCTCAGTGCATTAGGCTCAACCACAATAACAGAACTATTGGTGGGTTCTGTTTGAACAGCGCCGCCACCTAAAGTTCCTAACAAACTTCCAATATCGAGTCCGCCGCCACTCCCCAGTACTCGGCTCAACAAGAGCTGTGCAGCAGTAGAAGCAATGCCACCTCTTAACGTGGTTGTAGAGAGATTCTGAGCGTTAGTGGAGACTAACGGATCGGAAATAGCGTTAAGCGGATAGATTCGATTCCCAATCATGATGGACTCTGCATAATACTGGGTGCCTTGAGTGGTTCCATTGACGCTAATGGGACGGAATTGCCCTCTAATCTGACTCCCCTGCGGAATCAACACCTGACCCGCACTGTTCAAAACGTTTGAGGACAATTCTAGACTCGTCGATAGCGTCTCTCCAGGCGTCAAAATGAGCCTAACGTTATTTCCGCCCGGATACTGCACGGGTAAAACAGTGTTTCGCGAAAGAATGACGTTGTCAATTCTAGGATTTGGTGTGGAGCTTGGTGTAGATGCGCCATTTTGTTGGTACGTTACGATATAGTCCGCCGCTTCAGAGCGAGGTGGGAGTACCTTAAACTCGTTTTTATTCACTAAAGCCTGATAAATAAAGGCTGCAATATCGGCTCGTGTGGCAACTTCGTTGGGGTTTAAATAAGCGCGGTTGGGATAGTTAACGACAATATTACGCTCAGTTGCGGCGGCAGTACCATTCCGAGCATAGTCAGGAATTTCATTGCCGTCCCTAAAAATGTTTAAGGTTCTATTAACAGAGCCAGATGGGTCAAGCTTCAATCCGCTAGAAAGTGAAACCAGTGCCTGCACTTTAGGAATTTGCTGCTCTGGCTTAAAGGTATTATCAGGATAGCCAGACATGAATCCAGTCGTGTAGGCTTTTTCGATAGCGCTGGTTGCCCAATACCTTGCCGGAATATCACTAAAATCTCGGCTATTTCGCACTACACCTTCGTTAAAGGCTTTCCGCACAATTGCGGCAAATTGTGCGCGGGTAACGGCTTGATCAGGCTTAAAGCTACCGTCTGGAAAGCCTGCAATAATATCTTGTCTCGCCAACCGTTCAATAAAGGGTCTAGCCCAATAATTAGACTCTACATCCGTAAACGTTGCATTTTGAGCTAAGGCAGTGTTCACAAAAGACATCACTGGGACGACTGCTATACTCGTGCCTATTGCAAATGTATAAAAGGACTTAAGAGCTGTTCGATTTAAAGATTTCATAAACTAAAGCTTCACTATTAGGCAACGTTTGAGGCAAGATTTGCTTATTAATTTTCTTTCTAGAAAACAACCATAAGAAGCAACTCTTGAAGTGATAAAGATAATAACTTTTACACTTCAGTACAATACTCAGTTCAATTTGTTAATTAATATGCCGCAAGAGAGAGATTGAACGCACGTTCTGCTGATCTATGGGACAGAAATTACAACGAAGCCATAAGGATTGCGGCGATCGCATCTAAACCTATTCTCAATAAGACAATATTGCTGAGGACATAAAATGAATGCTCAAACTATCTAAGACGTCAAAAGCATTGCTGCTAAAGGTTTCTAGCTTCAATTATTTTAGCTCAATAGATATTTCGTATAGGGAAGGAGAGTAGTGGAACGATTATTTCTTTGGAAGTCCCTTAGCTTATGCTCCCCTTAGCTTATGCACTGGTGCCTGCTCACACAGACGAGCGAGAAGCAGCCGAGGCATTGATGTTCTCACCTTTAAGCAGAAGCAACCTCAACCTTTTTAGTCCTTACATAAGGCGTCTAATGTTTTCAGGCTCTCTGTTAATTCCAATCTCTCATCACCAATACTCGGATGACTCTGATTTTATACCGTCAAGCTGGCATGGTTTTTTCTTTGGAAGTCGCTAAGCGTCTTATTTTTGCTAAAGAAAAACATTGGGTCTACAGCGGTTTTGCCGCCTGGATGAATTTGGAAATGCAGATGGGGGCCGGTGCTAAAGCCTGAATTACCCATTTCGGCAATCTGTTGACCTTGACGAACCCTTGCACCCACCCGTGTCAAAACTCGAGAGGTATGGGCGTATAGGGTAATGGTGCCATCTGGATGTTGAATTTCAACTTTGTTGCCAAAGCCATCTTCACTCCATCCGGCGGTCACAACTTTCCCTGCTGCCGCCGCAATAATGGGCGTTCCGATAGGTCCTGCAATATCAATGCCGCGATGGGTGCGACCCCACCGCATTCCATAGCCAGAGGTAAACTCACCCTTTGCAGGTAGGGTGTAGCTCTGGATATTGGCGATTTTACCCGTTGGTTTGCTTAATGAACGACGCACCTGAACAGGAGCTGTTAGCGCAGGTTTTTCAGTGGTTTTTGTGCTTAAGGTTTTAGGCACAGGCTTTTGATTGACGGTTGCTAGCTTGACTTTATGAGAAGCCTGATCGACAAAATCGACCAAAACTGGAGATTGAGCTGTATTCTGGAGATTGAGCTGTATTAACGGCAATGGGGAGTAAAACGGCTAGTGCGGTAGAAATCTGATAAGAGGTAAACCAAAATTGACTCAACCCTTCTGAAATCTGAAGGGAAGGTAACTGGCACTTAGTATTTAAGTCAAAACTGCGTCCTGACGACTGCTGTGGGTAAGCATAGACATAACTCAGAGAGAGTCCAGCCGTTTGAGGGGCTGATGCACCCCATTTCTGATTCAGCGCTAAGCCAGGTAAGGGGCTGCGCCAGTCACAGTTAGTATGCCAAAGCGCGGAAGACATGCCCAAGTATTCGTACCACTTTGGAGACTGTATGCTCGTGCGTTTGGAAAGGGCGATCGCATCCCTTTGATAAGTCCATTCAGGTATATCAGAATGTGGTTGCTGCTGTTGAGGGAAATAAAAGCTTTTCCCAATCCATGCTTTAGTATCTGAGCGAATGAAGGAAATAACTTGAGCATCAATGTTGCGAAGCCAGCCCCCAATCGAAATTAAAGATTGGTCGATGGCCTGCATTGACCTGACACCCATTATTTTATCAATCATCACTTTTAATAATCTGATTTACACTGTCGCTCAGGGAGAGGATAAGATTCCTCTCATAATCTAAAGAAAACATTAACATGAATTCATACAACTTCAAAAAACCCGCCAGAAGATGATCCCCGCGCTTAAATGAATGCACAAGGACAGATCCCCGCAGCGAGGGAGCCATCAGTTTAGTCCTGATTTTGCTTTCCAACTGTTGGAATCAAACGCATTTATCGTCTAAAACTGCTCTATTGAAAGGGTTGTAGAACTGCCATAATTTAACGACTGGATTGGCAAAGTGTTTGATTTCCATCACAAAATTCCTCAACGAGTTGAGTCGGTTATATCTGCTGTGGCGATCGCAGTGAATATCAGGGTTGAGGCAGTAGCTTGGCGCTAATCATTGGGCTAACAATACTTAGAGACATCCTCTTTGCAGTCGTCTGCAAGGTATGAGAGCGCTCGAAATCTTAGATAGACAAGCTGGTCATAGAGTGGGTTGAGTTTACACAGCGGCGGGATGTGAACAACCTTGCGACCAAATAGCGTTACGTCTCGTTCAAAGGGGCACTGGGGCGGAATGAGCTGACACAGAAATCGCGCAACGCGAGGGTCATGCATTTCAAGTTCATCAAGCCAGTGACGCACGGGGAGCAGTACGTCAACGGTATGCTTCTCAGAATGAGTGGATCCCCCGTGTTTTGCCTCTTTGCCATCGAGGGTATGTCTGAGCGATTCTAGGGCGCTCACCTGAAGGTGTAGTGCCTGACAAAACGACTCCAAGATTTGAGCTTCGGCAGTGGAGTACATGCCGTCGGCAAGTGCGACCATGACGGCGGTGCGTAGAAAATTTTCGCCAATAGAGGCTTCGGTTCCGAGCTGTTGTGCCAGGTCTTCTGGCGTGATCGGCTCATAAATGTCTGTGCTGAGGTCTGGCGCTAGCTCTGTCGTCACAAGCTGATCGATCAGCGCTTTTTCGGCTTCACTGAACTGACCATCGGCCCAGGCGACGGTCACTAGACCTCTCAGCCAAGCCGTAATCTGTTTTGAAGAATATTGGGTGGGTGATGCTGCATCCATACTGCACTCCTCTTTTATTCCGTTCTAAATCAGCCTATTTTTCTAAGCGCACGACGTACCATTGCAGGTACTGATCTGAATCTAGATCAAATTCACAGCCTGTTTGCATCAGGTGCTGGGCTTGCTCGTCAATAGACGAGAATTTTTGGAGGTCTGGCGGAAGATCTTGCTGACAGCCAGATAAAACACCCTTAAGTTTTTCGAGCAGCTCAACGGCACTCAAAAAGCACTCTGGTTGATTGGTTTCTAGCACCACAAAGGTGTCTTCTGGGATATACATGAGGGCGTTAGGCATAATCTTATGGGTCGTCCTTTAAACGGTCGGCGTTGGTGCTGTACCCATTTTCCATTGAAAGCGCTGGGTTTTCCAAAGCCAATCTAGCAGAGGCGAAAGAGGCGCAAGGCAGAACAAGCTCCAAAAGACCGCGATTGGGATGGTAAAGACGGTCTGAAGTACAAAGGTCAGCCCACCCACACAGGCCGCCCAAAATATTCGTCCGATGCGTGCATCGGGGGTTGAGCGCGGGTCTGTAATCATAAACAGCGCAAACAGCAAGAGCGAACCGCTGATGAGATGATGAACCGCCACATCCCAACTCCAGCCCAGCCAGTAGTCTCTCATGAGCATGAGGGCGCTATAGGTTGCCAAAAACGTGACCGAAGTATCCCAGCGCCCCACCCGGCCTAGCACAATGCCGCCAGCGCCCACAAAGGCGATCGCATACCAGCCCAATTCGCCCCACTGCCCAGGCGAAACCCAGGCATCTTGAGTCAGCATCAGCGCCGCAATAATGCCTGCGTTGGCAGGGTTAAACAAATGCTTCTGGTTTACTCGAATCAAAAACTTACTCAAAATAGCGACCGATGCGGCAAAGGCCATCGTGTACCAGTGGTCTGTACGCAGCAGCAAACTCAGGCTAATGCTGGTGACAAGGGCGCTCCTTAACGAGCCTAACCCAGAAAAAGTGGGGGCGTTTTCGGTACGCTGTGCCACCCAAAAACTCGCTAAGCTTTGGACGATTATGCAAGTGGCGATCGCGCTAAAGATCACATCCGGCCGCAGCGTCCAGTCCTTAAGCCATAGCCCCAGCGCCAAAAATAGGCTTAAAAAACAAATCTGAAAATCTCGGGCATCTTGAAACATATCTTGAAACACACGCTATGGATGCTTAGAAACGTGACTAAGAGCGGCCTTTCATCACATTAGACTTTACCTTAATGGGTGTTAAGTGCTGGTGCGTCAACGTTACCAGAATTGTTACAGTGGCCTTAAAATGGCGCTATTGACATGGCGCTATTGACTAGGAGAGAATCATTTTGGGGCAAGAACAATCGCTGAAGCAAACGCCGCTGTTTGGGTGCCACACGGCCTTAAAAGCCAAAATGGTGGGTTTTGGAGGCTGGGAGATGCCCATTCAGTATGAGGGCATTACCGCAGAGCATTTAGCCGTGCGCAAGCGTGCCGGAATGTTTGATATTTCTCACATGGGTAAGTTTCAGCTCCAGGGCGCAGATGTATTAGCAGCGCTTCAAGAACTGGTTCCTTCTGATTTATCTGCACTTAAGCCTGGTCAGGCAAAATATACGGTTTTGCTGAATCATGAGGGTGGCATCATTGATGATTTGATTATCTATGCTCAACAAAATCTGCCTTCTGGACTTAGTACCGCCACGATCATTGTGAATGCAGCAACGACTGCGAAAGATATGGCATGGCTCGAGGCGCATCTTGACCCAGGCTATGTGCTAACGGATGAGTCTGACCAAAAGGTTTTAATTGCGGTGCAGGGACCTGAGGCGATCGCCCTTTTACAAACCCTCACCCCAGATGCGCTCTCAGCGATTTCCGTCTACGGTCATGCCTACATTACCCTCATGGAGCAGCCCGTCTGGGTTGCCCGCACAGGCTACACCGGAGAGGATGGGTTTGAGGTTATGCTATCGCCCTCGGCAGGCGTTGCCCTGTGGAATCGCCTACTAGAACTGGGCGTGGTGCCCTGCGGGTTGGGTGCAAGAGATACTCTGAGATTAGAAGCGGCAATGGCGCTCTACGGTCAAGATATTAATGACGCGACTACGCCTCTAGAGGCAGGGCTAGGCTGGGTCGTTAATTTAGACAAGCCGAGTTTTATGGGGCGCGAAGCACTGCTAAAGCAAAAAGAGCAGGGGCTAAAGCGTCGCCTTGTGGGGCTAGAAATGCAGGGTCGCCATATTGCCCGTCACGACTATGAGATTCAGTCCGAAGGGCAGTCGGTAGGAGTTGTGACCAGCGGGACGTTTGGACCTGCGCTGGAGAAGGCGATCGCCTTAGCCTATGTGCCTACTCATCTGGCTCAACCTGGAGCGGTGCTTGATGTGATGATTCGCGGCAAAGCCTGCCCCGCCACCGTAGTCAAGCGTCCGTTCTATCGTCGAGCGAAGGTTTAACATTAGTCTTCGTGGAAGTGTTTAATAAATCGCTCGTTTCATCACGCTCGTTTCATCTTGATTATCTAGATAGCTTACGCGCCCTAGCTGCCTTGTATGTCGTTTTCGCTCATATTTTGGGGCAGGTTCATTTGCCCCAAAATATACCTTGGCTGCAAAAACTGTTTGTAGATAGCTTCAGTTTAGGCCACTATGCAGTGGATCTATTTATTGTTTTGTCTGGATTCTGTTTAATGCTTCCGGTGGTGAGAAACAATGGTCAGATGCGAACCACATCGCTTCAGTTTTTCAAAAGAAGAGCAAGACGGATTCTGCCCCCCTATTACTTGGCAATGGCAGTTTCTCTCTTGCTGATTTTCACCATTATTGGGCAAAAAACCGGAACACATTGGGATGTCAGTATTCCAGTAGGGTTCAAGGATATCCTCACACATCTTGTTCTGCTTCAGGATATTTTCCCAGACACCAGTACCACGATTAATCATACGTTCTGGTCTATTTCTGTGGAATGGCGGATTTACTTTTTATTTCCGCTCATCGTATTGGCGTGGAATCGTTACGGGTCTTTTTGGACATCATTAGTTGCCGTTTTAGGCTCTCTTAGTATTCAGCTTTTATTGAGAGATTCGACTTTTTTAAACTTTTCACCCTGGGGCATCTGCCCACATTTTATTGGCCTGTTTACATTGGGCTGTTTGGCGGCTGAGATATCTTTTTCTTCTAAGCCACAGACTCACCCTCTTCACAAAGAACTGCCCTGGAATATCATCACAATTCTAGGAGCTTGCCTTCTCTTCATTATTTCTTCCCGTGGTTTTTTGTTAAGTCAAAACATCCTTTGGCCACTTCAGGACTTAATAATGGGAGTTTGGTCTAGCTGTCTTTTAATCACGCTAGCATCACAAAAAAAAAGCCTTCTCAAAACAATGGTGTGTTGGAAGCCGCTGACGTTTTGTGGCACATTTGCCTACAGCATTTATTTGATTCATGCGCCACTTCTACAGGTCATGTCCCAATATCTGCTGATGCCATTGAACCTGTCACCTCTACTGGAGTTGGTCTTTCTAGTCGTGATGGGACTGCCTATTATTTTGTTTATGTCCTATTTATTCTTTTGGCTGTGTGAACGCCCGTTTCTCTCAAAAAGTAAATCCAATTAACGTCCTGGACTTTCACAGAGACGATACTTACAGCGTCCCCTGAATTGCCTGACGTAAATTGCCCTGACAGT
>JBGSVR010000026.1:0-11341 GCA_041752855.1 Thermosynechococcaceae cyanobacterium | reverse complement strand
TTGAGGCACCTCGAAGGAGTAGCCAAAACGAACTCATTTTGGGACTTATAAGAAAACCAGGCAAATCCATCGTCGATTGGATCCTAGAATAACGCGCCAAACCTTTGCTGTATATGAGACACCATTTCCTGATCTATCTGCTTCAACCAATTGTTTCTGAATTGCAGCACGTAGAAAAAGGCCCAGAACTGCAACCCCAATCGGTAATCCGGTGAAAACAGCAATTTGAAACTGCAATAGACCTGTCGTCCAGCCAAATGTACGATTAACATCTGCCTGAACACGATCTCGAATAGCTCCTCCTTTCTCAATTTCCTCTTGAATCAGCTTTTTTACATCTGATTCTGTCAAACTTGGAGACGACTGAGACTGTGGAAGCTTTTTCGGAGTCATTTTTGTTTGAGCTACAACCCCATTGAGATCAGTCAACAGTGTTACGCCCAATATGACTATAAATGCTAGAGTGCGCCTCATTTAGTCAAAATTCCAGAAAAGCAGTTCTATTTTCTTTATCATAAGGCTGAACTTTTTTCTCTGGACTGTAAGATTTTTATATAGCCACATAATTCATAAATTCTGTTGCTATGGGTATAGTTGGCTCAGAAAAAGAATTCTTTGTAGCTCGAAAGGTATTGCCGAGAGCTGAAGCTGAGTGGCAGCGCTGTATTTCAACATGGGCGATTTAATAAATCCATAGTGCATCAATCGCTTGAGCTGAAGGTAGCCCTGCACGGTAGTAATAGCTGACCTAAAAAGAACGAAAGGCCGTCGTCGTTAAATTGGATTGACGTAGAGTAGATATGCGTGAACCAGCTAAAGCTATGAAACGAGACCAAGCGATCGCCATCCTAAAACAATACGAACAACCCCTCAAAAGTTTTGGGGTCAAGTCCCTAGCGATTTTTGGCTCCGTTGCCCGTGACGAAGCACATTCCAAAAGTGATATAGACATTCTTGTCGAATTCTCAGAACCCCCAACCTTCGATCGCTATATGGATCTGAAGTTCTACCTCGAAGATCGCCTTGGTCAAAGTGTTGATTTAGTGAGTCATAAAATGCTCAAACCCCAAATCCGACAAGCCGTCGAAAAGGAAGCAATTCGTGTCGCGTAGCCTTCAGCTTTACTTCGAAGACATCCGTACAAGCTGCGCCAAAGTGCAACGCTACACCCTCAACATGACGCTTGAAGATTTTGTGGCAGACGAACGCACCTACGATGCAGTCGTTCGGAACCTCCAGATTATCGGTGAAGCTGTCAAACAAATTCCTCCCGAAGTTCGCGATCAATATCCAGCCGTAGAATGGCGCAAAATCGCTGGTCTCCGCGATATTTTAGCCCATGCTTACTTTAGCCTTGAGAACGAGACCCTTTGGGACATCGTGCAAAATAAAGTGCCAGCGTTACAGGAACAAATGCAGCACATGGTTCAGCAAGAGTAAGCGTAAGCCAAAGGCAGAAACTGAGATAGTGATCGCACCCCAAGCATCATCCAAAAAATGCGATCGCCTCTTTCAGCTCCTTTACAAACACATCAATCTCCTCACGAGTGTTGTAAAAATACAGACTAGCCCGTGCAGAAGAAGATATTCCCAGAATCCGGTGCAGTGGCTGCGTGCAGTGATGCCCAGATCGAATTGCCACACCAGCTTCATCCAAAATGGTAGATAGGTCATGGGGATGAACTTCACCCGCCGTAAAGGATGCTAAAGCAGCGCGACCGCTCCCATCGGCTTTGGGCTGAGGGCCAAGAATCATCAGTTCAGGAATTTCAGATAAGCGATGGAATAAATGGGCGGTCAACTCCTGCTCATAGGCGTGAATCTTGTCCATTCCTATATTTGTGAGGTAGTCAACGGCTGTGCCCAGGGCGATCGCCTCTCCAATGGCAGGGGTTCCTGCCTCAAACTTATTGGGCAAATCTGCATAGGTGGAGTGATCTAAAAACACATCCACAATCATCTCGCCCCCGCCCAAAAATGGGGGCGTGGAGCGCAGCAGATCAAGTTTGCCGTACAGAAAACCGATACCTGTTGGGGCACACATTTTATGACCGGAGGCGACCAGCCAATCACAGTCGATCGCCTGTACGTCTAGGGGCAAATGGGGGGCGCTTTGGCAAGCGTCGATTAGGACTTTTGCGCCGTGGTGGTGGGCGATCGCCACAATCTCTTCAACGGGGTTAATGCAGCCCAAGGTATTGGACACATGCACCACCGAAACCAGTTTGGTTTTATCGGAAATCAGCGATCGAAATTGGTCGAGATCAAATTCCTGGGTTTCTGTGAGTTCAACAAACTTTAGGACAGCTCCAGTACGCTGGGCGACAATTTGCCAGGGCACTAAGTTACTGTGGTGTTCCATCACCGAAAGGATGATTTCATCACCAGGCTGAAGAGTGGTTTGCCCCCAAGCATAGGCCACAAGGTTAATGGCTTCGGTGGCGTTGCGGGTGAAGATAATTTCTTGGCGAGAGGCGGCGTTGACAAAGGCTGCAACTTTATCCCGTGCGCCTTCGTAGGCATCGGTGGCGCGGGAGCTAAGCGTGTGTACGCCACGATGGACATTGGCGTTATCGCTCCGATAGTAGTGCTGGATGGCTTCTAAAACAGCCAAGGGTTTCTGGGAGGTAGCGGCGTTATCGAGGTACACCAAAGGTTTGCCGTTGACTTCCTGATAAAGGATAGGGAAGTCTAAACGTCGTTCGTCAGCTAAAGTTTTTTCTTGAGTAGCGATCATAGTGAGTTCCGTAGAAGTGCTAAGTGAATCTTACAGAAGCAAGCTAAAACAGTTCACTGTGAATTAGCTGACTGGGTGGATCTGGCAGATCCATTTTCGATAAAAGTCATCATGGGAGCCTTCAAAGTTGTCCATACCTTTCTTTGTTAAATACCCACTACTCTTGCCAGAATGTGGATTTTCAACATAGCTGTAAATAAACTTTTGATATTCTGGATTTTCATTCCAGTTAATGTTAAAAGCTGCATATTTTGGAAAAAAGGTCATGTTTGCATAAGCACCAACATGATCGTGAATCCACCAAGCTAAAGCAGTCCAGTCTTGAGTTTCTTCGTAGTACGGAATAAAGGAGGTCACAATAATACAGGCTGTTGCCCCCATAAACCCATGTTTATCTCTAACGTCCCAAATGTGTTCTGCATAATTCTTATCACTGGTCGAACAGTTTTCTTTGGTTTCTGAACCTTTGTTATTGACCTCATAAGAACGAAAGGCAGAACGAATACTAATGCGACCTAGTGCATCCTGAATTGGTTCTAAAACGTTTTCACATAGATTCTTGCCTGCAAGAATTGCCAGTTCTGGGTCGTCTGGGATATTTAAGATTCGTTCAATTTGAGAGATTTCAGAATACAGAAACTCTCGCATGAAAAAACTTTTTGACAGTTGGACACGTCCTAATTCTTCCAACGCTTTAACGGTTTCTAGCTTTCTCATGTTGAACTTAATCCAGCACTATCCTTCTAATTGTCGTTTTTTCCAGTAATCAGGTTTTCGTTTGCCATGGGAGATCGCAACGACCCAGATGAACGATTCAAATTCTGCATAGAAAATAAGGAAAGGGAATCGTTGAATGACGTATCGACGTAACCCTGTAACTTTATAGATTAATCCCAAATTGGGATTTTGCTGAATTTTGTTAAGAGTCTGTTCCACCTCAGTCAAAAAATCAAGACCTAGATCTACTTTTTGTTCTTCATAATAAAAGATTGCAGCATCTAACTCATTGATTGCTTCACTGTGAAAAATGACAGATTTCACGAATATTTCTCTTTTAATTCAGCAAATACCTGGTTAGATGGCTTCCCTAAGGCTTTTCCACTATCGATCTCTTTCATCCTTTGCGTTAATTCGCTATCCCAAGCATTCTCTACATCATAATCGCTCCCCTCATCTAGAGAGTGAATCAGGAAGTAAGCCAGCTCCGCACGCTCTTTCGTCGAGAGCTGGGAAAGCTCAGTTTTTAATTTTTCTGCGGTTTCAGTCATCACTAAACCTCCTAATTCTCAGGCATGTCTAAACAAAAAATAGGTCAATCATTACTAATTGAAGAAAGAATTGATTGCAGTACACGCGATCGCAGTTCTAGCGAAGGCACTTTCTCAGTAATTTCAGCAGCAAACCCTTTTACAAGAATATCGCAGGCATCTTTACGATCTAGACCGCGACTTTGGAGATAAAAGACTTCTTCATCATCGAGTTGGCTGACCGTAGCACCGTGGGCGCACTTTACGTCATTTGCCACAATTTCAAGCTGAGGTTTAGTATCTACCCGTGCTTTAGGCGAAAGCAGTAAATTTCGGCTGAGCTGAGCGGCGTTAGTTTGCTGAGCCGCTTTAGGCACCTCAACTCTGCCGTTGAAAACCGCTCGCGCTCGGTCATTTACAATGCACTTGTGCAACTGCTTGGCAATGCAGTGAGGTTGAGCAAAGTGAATCAGAGAATGGGTATCGCTGAGCTGTGTTTCAACCGCAAGGTTAAGTCCATTCAGGTGGGTTTCGGTTTGGATGCCCGTCAACACAATTTCTGGATTATGACGAGAGATTTGCGCACCCATACTTAGCGTCGTCAGGGCGTACCGACTATCGCGGGCTTGAGTAACGGCGGTTTTGCCAATGTGAAACGCTTTAGCAGACTCCCGTTGGGTGCGGGTATGGCGCAGTTGAGCGTTTTCAGCCACAAAAACTTCGGTAACAGCGTTTGTCCAGTAAGTACCTTCGGCGGACTCTTGGTGCGAAGCTATCGCACCATATTCTTCAATGAGCGTGGCAGAACTTCCTGCCTCGGCAATGACGAGGGTGCGGGGGGCGCTCATGGTGGGTTCAGCACCTGAAACGGTCAAAAACAGCAAATGAATCGGCGTTTTAATGACCTGATTTTTGTTGACCCGAATCACAACGCCATCGGTAAAGCTGGCGGTATTGAGGGCGGTAAAGACTTCATTCATCCCCTGCTGTTGCGAGAGGTAGGGCTGGATTGTCTCATCCGTCGCTGCCAAGGGCTGCACCGTTATGCCAAGTGGCAGTGCATCAAGAGTTGAGTGATCGGGGGAAAATACGCCATTGATAACGACCATTCTGATCGGGAGATCGGAGATTGTCCAACCTTCTAACTCAGTGGCGCTGATAGTGGCGGCAGGCTGGACAGGTTTAAAAGTAGTTCGATATAGAGCAGACAGATCGGTAAAACGCCAGTCTTCGTCACGAGTGCTGGGGAGCGCCTGGTCACGCAGGAGGTTTTGGGCGCGATCGCGCACGTTCTGTAACCAGCCCGTATGGGGCAACGGGCTACGCTGTGCAAGAAGGCTGGAAAGATATTGGGTGCGATCTTGCTCACTTACCAAGGTCTTTACTTCAGTCAATTCTTCGACATTAGAAACTTGGAGGCTCATCGGGCACCTACTTCAACGGGTTCGCTATCGGTAATCCAGTCGTAGCCGCGCTCTTCAAGTTCAAAGGCAAGTTCTTTACCGCCTGTGGTCACAATGCGACCACCTTCCATTACGTGGATGTAGTCGGGCACAATGTAGTCAAGCAAGCGCTGATAGTGGGTAATCATCAAAACGGCGTTGTTGGGATGGGTGAGTTGGTTTACGCCGTTTGCAACAATTCTCAGGGCATCAATATCTAAACCAGAATCCGTTTCATCCAAAATGGCAAGGGTAGGTTCTAGCAGCGCCATCTGCAAAATTTCGTTGCGCTTTTTCTCACCGCCAGAGAAGCCTTCGTTGACGCTCCGGTCAAGAAAGGCGGGGTTCATTTTGACAATCGCTAGCTTTTCGCGGATCAGGTCATCAAAGTCAAAGGCATCAATTTCTTCGAGTCCTTTATGCTTTTGCTTGGAGTTGTAGGCCACCCGCAGAAAATCGAGGTTGCTCACCCCTGGGATTTCAAGGGGATACTGGAAGGAAAGGAAAATCCCTTCACGAGCGCGGTCTTGAGGCTCTAAATCGAAAAGGTTTTGGCCTTTAAAAAATACTTCGCCGCCTGTAACCGTGTAGGCAGGGTGTCCGGTCAGGACTTTGGAGAAGGTGCTTTTACCGGAGCCGTTAGGTCCCATGATGGCGTGGATTTCGCCTGCTTTGATCTCTAGGCTGAGTCCTTTAAGAATTTCGATGCCGCCGACTTCGGCGATGAGATCTTTGACTGAGAGGATGACCTCGCTGTTTTCAATAATCATTCCGATGTGTGTCTCCGTCCAATAACTAAAATCTGTTTTGCTTCTTACTCCCCTCTCCCGCTCTGGGAGAGGGGTTGGGGGTGAGGGTCTTTCTTTAACTGTCTGGTAGGGTCTTTAACTGTCTGGTTGTGTAGTTTCGGGGGTCTAGCCCCCCGTGCCCCCATTGAGGGACGGCGGCGTCCCCCAAACCCCCTGCCGAAGGGTGGGCGGGTGAGTGGCTAACCGACGCTGCCTTCTAGTTTGAGGCTTAGGAGGCGATCAGCTTCTACGGCAAATTCCATCGGGAGTTGGTTGAATACATCCTTACAGAAGCCGCTAATCATCATGGAAACCGCGTCTTCGGCTGAAATACCCCGCTGGCTGAAATAGAACAACTGGTCTTCCCCAATTTTAGAGGTGGAGGCTTCGTGTTCTACTTTAGAGGTGTTGTTCTGCACCTGGATGTACGGGAAGGTATTGGCTTGGGCGCGATCGCCTATCAGCATGGAGTCACACTGCGAATAGTTCCGCGCCCCCTCCGCCTTTGGCCCTACCTTGACTTGGCCTCTGTAGCTGTTCTGCGATCGCCCTGCCGAAATTCCCTTAGAAATAATAGTGCTGCGGGTGTTTTTGCCGATGTGAAGCATTTTTGTGCCCGTATCGGCTTGCTGACAGTGATTGGTCAGCGCCACAGAGTAAAACTCACCGATGGAGTTTTCGCCCACTAGCACGCAGCTTGGGTATTTCCAGGTGATGGCGGAACCTGTTTCAACCTGAGTCCAGGAAATTTTGGAGTTTTTGCCAGCGCAGAGACCGCGCTTGGTCACAAAGTTGTAGATGCCGCCTTTGCCGTTTTCGTCACCCGCATACCAGTTTTGGACGGTGGAGTATTTGATGTCAGCATTGTCGAGCGCCACCAGTTCTACCACAGCGGCGTGGAGCTGGTTGGTGTCAAACATGGGGGCAGTGCAGCCTTCGAGGTAGCTCACCTGAGCGCCTTCTTCAGCAATGATCAGCGTCCGCTCAAATTGGCCTGCGCCTTCGGTGTTGATGCGGAAGTAGGTAGAAAGCTCCATCGGGCATTTCACTCCTTTGGGAATAAACACAAAGGAGCCGTCGCTAAAGATTGCTGAGTTGAGTGCAGCAAAGAAGTTGTCACCCACGGGCACGACGCTACCGAGATACTTTTCGACCAATTCTGGATAGTCTTTAACCGCTTCGGAAATGGAGCAAAAGATCACGCCGTCTTCGGCGAGTTTGGCGCGAAAGGTTGTTGCAACAGAAACGCTATCAAAGACGGCATCTACTGCCACATTAGAGAGTCGCTTTTGCTCAGAAATAGGGATACCCAGCTTCTCAAAGGTTTCGAGCAGCGCGGGGTCAACTTCATCCAAGCTATTTTTCTTGACCTGCTGCTTGGGAGCAGAGTAGTACACAATATCTTGGTAGTTGATGGCAGGGTAATGCACATGTGCCCATAGTGGTTCTGCCATCTTGAGCCACTGACGATACGCCTTTAGCCGAAACTCCAGCATGAAGGGTGGCTCTTCTTTTTTGGCAGAGATGAGCCGCACCACATCCTCACTCAGTCCAGCAGGAATCTGCTCTGACTCAATATCGGTGACAAAGCCATACTTATAGGGCTGATTGACCAGGGTTTGGGCGGTTGCAGTCATGGGATGCGTTCTCTCTTAAAGTCTCTTAAAACGAGGAGCCAATCATAAACACGCTTCTAGATTTGATCTGATTTAGGCTTAAAACCTTTACCCGATATAGCATCTAGGCTCTTTGCCATTGCTGGCCTTTGCTGCTGCGCGTGTATAATACTTAAACAACTCTGAGATTGCGTAACTCTGTATAAGACTACTTTAGCAACAAACCCGTTGTCAAAGTCTTGGAAAAAATTATTGTGACTACGACAGCCTCCACGAAACAAGATATCCTTAATCTTCTGTTAAAGCGGGGTCAGGCTACGGCTCAGGCGTTAGCAGAGTGGCTTGCAGTCAGTCCGCAGGCGATCCGTCGTCACCTCAAGGATTTAGAAACAGAAGGACTGATTGAGTTCAAAAATAATCAGTCAGGCTTAGGGCGACCACAACATGTGTATTGCCTGAGTCGAGAAGGCCGCGATCGCCTCCCCAATCGTCACGATGATTTTGCCCTAGATTTACTAGACACCCTTGCCCAAACCGTAGGCGCTGACGGAATGCAGTCGATTTTGCGGCAGCAGTGGCAGCGAAAGGCGATCGAATATCAGCATGAGTTAGGGGCAGGGACTTTGGCTGAGCGGGTTGCTGGGTTGGTGCAGCTACGACAGGCAGAAGGCTACATGGCAGAGTTTTACCCGATTCCAGAAGATGTAGAGCCTGCATCAGCCACCCAATTTATTTTGACGGAATACAACTGTGCCATTTCTCACGTTGCGGAATCGTTCCCGAGCGTTTGCGGTCATGAGCTAGAAATGTTTGCCGTGGCGCTCCAAAACTGTAAAGTCGAGCGCACCCACTGGATTGTGAATGGCGAACATCGCTGTGGATATTTAATTCAGTCGAAGTAAATCATTATTTACACTTAATCAAGTGTACGATTTTTGATGAAAATTCATTAGGCGTAAAGATATACTGAATAGTCACAACCACAAATACAGAGATGATAGATGTAATGGTTCAAAAAATTGCCCTCTTCAATCACAAAGGTGGAGTCAGCAAGACTACAACCACATTTAACCTAGGTTGGATGCTCGCCTCGAAAGGTAAAAAAGTAATTCTTGTGGATGCAGACCCACAATGCAACCTGACGGGGATATCTTTGAATAGAGCAACGGAGACAGACGAAGACAGAATAGCAGCAATTTACAATACTGGGTCAAATATTAAAACAGCTTTAGCGCCAGCATTTGAATCACAGCCAAGAGCAATTGAACCAGTAGAATGTATACCAGTCAATGGGCAAGAAGGGCTGTTCTTACTGCCCGGTCATGTTGGAATTGCAGAATATGAGGTAACTTTAGGAATTGCACAGGAGTTGAGCGGCTCAATTCAGGCGCTCAAAAATTTACCAGGTTCTATTACTGATTTGCTAGATAAAACTGCTCAGAAATTCAATGCAGATTATATGCTAATCGATATGAGTCCAAGCTTAGGCTCTATCAACCAGAACTTACTCATGACTAGCGATTTTTTCATAGTACCGACTACGGCAGATTTCTTTTCTGTGATGGCAATTGATTCCCTAACTCAGATAGTGCCAAAATGGCATGAATGGGCAAAATCAGCCAGTTCACTTCAAATTCTAAAAAATGCTACTTACCCTTTCCCTAATGTTACACCTCAATTCTTAGGAGTTATTATTCAAAATTTTCGGATTATTGGTGGTAAAGAAACTGGTGCATTTGAAAAATGGATTCAAAAAATCGAGAAGGATGTCAAAGAAAAACTCGCTCCAGCGCTCAAGGCAAGCAACATGATGCTACCTGAAAGACTTTACGCTGAACAAGGTATTGGTGAAAGTTTTTGTTTAACAAAAATCTCTAACTTTAATAGCCTTATCGCTCTTTCTCAAGAGCATCGAACTCCGATTTATGCTCTTACTGCTGAGCAATTAGAGCAAAGAGGAGTAGTACTGGAAAATAATCAAGCCAAACAAGCCGAGTTTCGACAAATGTTTTCAGACTTGGCAAATAAAATCATTGCATTAACTGCTGATGTCTATGCTGTCAGCGCTTGATCAATTCCGAATCAGTATTGCTCGTGTTCGAGACCTGATTTCTATTCATAACTCTGTTAAGGCTCAGTCCACACCTGCTCTAGATTTGTCAGATCTTTTGAGAGCTGCTTTAGTTCTATCTGTAAGTGCCTTGGATTATTATGTTCACGAAGTTGTAACACTAGGGATTCTAGAGATTCATCAAAGTAGACGTTCTGAGCCTAGCGCTCCACCCAACAGTCCCCAATCCACATTTTCTCGTTTTCAAGTTTCATTAGGCGGCGCTCGGCAAGAAAGATTGGTAGCTATAGATATTGATTCTTGGCTAGAAAATGAAATTCAGAGAAATCAAGGTGCCGCATTTTTGCAGCAGCCCTATACGGTCTCAGATCTGCTGCCAGTTATATCAAGTAGTATTCTGAATAAACTTAATAATGTTTCTTGGTTAGAGGATGAAGTTCGAGAGCGCCTTGGATATCAAAGCTTTCAGCAACCAGACAAAATAGCTGATGCCATCAGGCTTATTTCGGACAAGAAATTATGGGATGAGGTTGCTACAAAGCTTGGAATGCCAGCAAAGGATATTAAGCAACAACTCAGTGCAATAGTTGATCGTAGGAATAAAATTGCTCATGAAGCCGATATAAATCCAACTTTTGGCATCGGGGGTCGTTGGAACATTGATGAGATTCTGGTTGGTGATGCTGTTAACTTTATCGAACGAGTTGTTGAAAATATTCACCAAGTTATCTAATCAATTTTGGCGTCATTGACGCTAATTTTCAGGAGAAAGTAACACAACTACCATCGCCTCACTTAAACAATTTATACAGCCTGCTAAATTCATTACTAGAGTATCTAAATTATAAATATGAGCATACCCCAAAAGGAGATCCTGAATAGGACTGAAACCGCAGAGAAACTGAAGCTTGAGCTTTCTCATCTCTCCACTCAAGAACGTGCAGAGATTGCCTCATTTCTTATGTATTCCCTGGATGAAGAGATTGTTCAAGATATAGAGAGTGCTTGGGATGTCGAATTAACTCAAAGAATGCAAGACATTTATACAATACTCCGGACACTTCTGCGAACGTAGCTGTAAGGCTTACAGCTTATGCTCTTGCTGGATTAGACCATTTTATTCAAGTTAGCCTTTTGCCAGACTTGAATAAAATGCTGCCAGAGGATGGAGATCCTTGCCATACAGTAATTCCAAGCGCTAAAAACTGTCCGGAGTATTGTTATAGCGGTAGCACATCCGGCGATCCTTCAGACAAAGTTTTTGCCGAATTACGTCAGAAATACTCGTAAAATCGGTTGTTATACTTCAAACGGTCATTAACTGAGCTTTCTGAAGAGACTGAAAACGTAGAGTGAGTAACGATTTTAGTTCTTTTTTATGGGTAATGTGAGCATTCTCAATACAGTTGGAGATAGCTGTCTGAAACCCAGCAAAATCCT